>JAUSAB010000047.1 GCA_030653035.1 Desulfocapsaceae bacterium
ATTCCGAACACGGTCGTTAAGCTCTTCTGCGCCAATGGTACTGCATGGGTGACTATGTGGGAGAGTAGGACGCCGCCGAATTTTTTATATAAAAGCCCCAATCAGATCAACTGATTGGGGCTTTCTTGCGTCTGATACTATTCAATTGTTTTGAATGTAGGTATTCTTTGTCTTTTGGTGTATAATTCCTTAGAATATTTTCTGCTAAGTTTCTCTCTTTTCTATAGGAAAGGGGATTGGAAACTGAGTTTTTTTAATATATTTACCAAAGTTATTTTGTCCCCTTGCGGAGTAAGTGACGCAAGTTCCGATTATCGTATTTGTCGAATTTTATATACAAAGGAATAAATGCCAACGCACTCTATAGTTGCCCTGGTTGGGCGTCCCAATGTGGGAAAATCAACCCTGTTTAACCGCATCACCAAATCCAGGCAGGCTATTGTAGATTCCACCCCAGGTGTAACCCGTGACCGGCATTATGCACGGGTGGTCTGGGATGATAAGATGTTCATGCTGGTGGATACCGGTGGCATTGACGATAACCCTGATGATCTAATGGTCGATCACATCAGAGAACAGGCTATGGCAGCTATAGAAGAGGCTGATATTATAATTTTCCTCATGGATGGCAGGCAGGGGATTTTGCCTGCCGATCTTGAGGTGGTGGATCTGTTGCGTCGTACCGACAAGACTATCTTTCATGTGGTAAATAAAATTGACAGTCCTGAACAGGAGCTGAAGCTGCTTTCTCCATTTTATGAGTTGGGAGTGGAGCCGTTGTGGTCGCTCTCAGGTGAGCATAGTTTCGGTTTTTATACCCTGATGGATGCCTTGAGCAAACAGCTGAAGAAGAATGATGAGGAGGTCGCCCTACCCGAAAACACGATCAAGGTAGCTTTTTTCGGTCGTCCCAATGTCGGCAAGTCGTCTATGATCAATCAGATACTTGGTCAGGAACGGATGGTGGTTTCTGATATCTCCGGTACTACGCGAGACTCTGTTGATACTTTGCTCAGTTATGATCAATATAATTATCTGCTGATTGATACCGCAGGGATTCGTCGGAAGGGAAAAACCACGGAAAAGTTGGAAAAGTTCAGTATTTTGAAAGGACTTTCCTCTATGGAGCAATGTGATATTGCCGTGGTTTTGATTGACGCTGGGGAAGGGATTACTGAGCAGGATACTACGGTGATCGGTTATACTCAGGAGCAGGGACGAGGATTGATTATTCTGGTGAATAAGTGGGATCTGATCAAGGATGATAAAAAGAGACAAGAGCACCTGTGGGCTGAGATCGGACGGGCTTTGCCATTTGTCGGGTTTGCCCCTATCCTGCATGTCTCGGCGCTTACTGGCTATGGGATTAAACGGCTTTTTCCAACCATAGGGGCGGTGTATAAACAGTTTACGTCCAAGTTTCCTACTGCTGCCCTGAACCAGTTGCTTCAGGACGCAGTGGCGGCGCATAGTCCGCCTATCTATAAGAATAAACGGCTCAAATTTTATTTTACCTCACAGATCGGCATTAAGCCCCCACAATTTGTGATCATGAGTAACAGCTCCAAGGGAGTCCATTTCTCGTATGAGCGGTATCTGACGAATCGTTTCCGGGATGGGCTGGGTCTGGATAAGGTGCCTGTGCAGCTAGTTATTCGTGATAAAAATAGGGATAAAGAGGGGAAGAAATAGATTCGTTTTTGTTTCGGAGGTAAGAGGTCAAGAGTAATTCAAGAACAATTTAAAGGAGGAAAGATCATGGGTAAGGAACAAAACACCAAGAAAGAAACGAAGAAAGAACCTGCCAAGACCATGAAGGAAAAAAAGGCTGCCAAGAAGAGTAAGAAGGAAGAAAAGAAGGGGCAGATGCCATAAACAGTATGAATGGTCAGCAACCGAATGATCCTTTGCATGGTGTTACCCTGGAGATGATTCTTGTTCGTCTGCTTGAGAAGTATGGCTGGGAGAAAATGGGCAGGAAGATCAAAATAAAATGTTTTCTCAGTGAGCCAAGCATCAAGTCCAGTCTGGTTTTTTTGCGAAAAACCCCCTGGGCCAGGAAAAAAGTTGAGGATTGGTATATCAGAAATTTTGTTAAAGACTGGAAGGAAGAGCGGGTGTGAAATTTTTCATTCCTGCTCTTCCGCTGTTGTGTTTTGCCGCTTGCCAAGATATATACATGGGGTGTTTTCACAAAGGTCAAAAAAGAACCGTCCAAGCCAAATAACAGGATTATTCCAGCTTCAGTGACCTTTTCTTCATGAGAGTTATGCTCCTTTTAGCACAATCGTTTCAAAAATTCCGATGCTGAACAATGGCATATAGTTGATGCCGGACCGCGCTTACAATAACCTCACCCCATCTGATAACAAGGTCATCTGTCGTTAAATTTGAAGATGTACATGTTTCTTTTTTTCATCTTTCTGATACGTTTTCTGAGTAGTCATATATGTCGTGTATTGACAGGTTCTGAAAGCTAAGCTCTGGCCTGGGCTATGGCCTTTTGAAAGGCCCCTGCTGATCGGCTGATCACGTCATCTGAGATACAGAAGGCGAGGCGGAAGTAGCCGGGAGCACCAAAGCCGCATCCGGGAACCGCCAGGATTTTGTGCTCCTGAAGAATGGCGCAGAAGGCCACATCGTTGGCAATGGGTGATTTGGGGAAGATGTAGAAGGCCCCTTTCGGCGGCATAAAATCATATCCGGCTTCGCGAAGGATTGTGCAGAATAGCTCCCGCCTGCGGGTATAGATGGAGTTGTCAACGCTTGCGTCCTGAAGTTTGGCCACGGCCCGCTGCATGAGGGCTGGGGCGTTGACAAAACCGAGGATGCGGTTGGCAAGGGTTAAGGCATTCAGCAGGGCGGTTTTATCTTCTATCTCGGGATGGACAGCGAGAAAACCTATGCGCTCGCCGGGCAGTGAGAGTTCCTTGGAGTAGGATGATAGAACAATGCTGTTTTTAGAGGCCAGGAAGGTGCTGCCTACTTCATGGTTGTCAAAGACAATCTTACGGTAGGGTTCATCGGCAATGAGGTAGATGGTTGTCCCGAGCCGACTGCCGGCTGTGTCCAGCAACTTACCGATGGCGTTCAGGGCATCCTGGGAATAAATCTGACCGGTGGGGTTGTTAGGCGAATTTATGAGCACAGCCTTGGTTTTGTTGGTGATGGCGGCCTCAATGGCGGTCAGATCCAGGTTGAATTCCTGATCAGTGCCCACAACCTTGCTGACTCCGCCGTGGTTGTCCACATAGAAATTATACTCAACAAAATAGGGGGCCAGCAGGATGACCTCATCGCCGGGGTTGAGCAGCGATTTCATGACGATATTGATGGCTCCGGCCGCCCCGCAGGTCATGAGCATGTCACCGGCTGTGACCGTGACCCTTTGCTCAGCTGAGATCCTGTCAGCCAGGATCTCACGAACCCACGGATAGCCGCCATTGGGCATATAGGCATGGACGCCGGGAGACTGATCAGCGGCCAGCTCCTTGAGCACTTTTGTAAAATCAGGCGGTGGCGGGACATCGGGATTGCCGAGGCTGAAATCGAAGACATTCTCGGCCCCGAACTGGGCCTTCATCTTGGCGCCTTCCTCAAACATCTTGCGAATCCAGGAAGATGTTTCGGCAAAAGCACGCATCTTATCAGAAATAGACATAACTCTCCTTTATCTTGTCTTGCAAAATGATCTTTCGTTTATCTTTTTTTGAAATATTCGTAGGCGACATTGATCTCTTTCATCTTTTCCTCGGCAACTCGGCGGAATTCCTCGCCAAGGTGCACCACCTTGTCAGGATGATACTTCATGCTCAGGGTACGATAGGCCTTCTTGATCGTCTCCATGTCAGCCCCTGGCTCCAGACCAAGCACCGCATAATAGTGGGTAGAAGAATCCCGGGGGGCGGCACCAGGCTGCTGCCGCCGGTACATGTATTTGGCCTCAATGGTCCGCTGGTCATAGGAAGAAATCTGCAGATAGGTTGCTATATTGCGCGCCACCACAAGCTCTGCCTCTGAGACTTCACTCTTGGTGTAGAGGATCTGATAGACCAGCTCCAGCAGGATCAGCCGCGGTTCATAGGCAAAGGTAGTCCTGAATTCCTGAAGCAGGGACTCCAGTGGCTGGGTAGAGGAAACCGCTTCCTTGATCAGATCTTTGACCCAGAACATCTGGGCCTGGGAATAACGAAGGTTGTACTGGAAAAAGCGGTGGATAGTGGAGATCTCTTCTTTGGTGATCATGCCGTCGATCTTGGCGATATTGATCAAGATCTGGATCAGCAGCCAGACAAAGCGGTTGTGGCTTTCGCTCTGCGAAGCCTCATAGGTTGAAACTCTTTTCTGTACCCAGTAAGTGAATCCCCAAAAAATGGCGATGAAGATGAGAACACCGGCCATCCCGGAAAATATGAGGGCGCCCACAAAATTAAGAAGGGCCGGGGCGCCGCCGGTAAGCAGGATGATGAGAAACAGGAGGAGCAGGCAGCCGCCGCAGCCTGGTTGTTTATGTTGTTGATATTGCATTGAGATCTTGATCTATGGTGATCAGTGAGGAAAAGGGTTATCTGTTTTTTTGCTCCTGAAACAGTGCCTCGACAAATTCGTCTGGGTCAAAGTCGCGCAGGTCTTCGAGTTGTTCGCCGATGCCGATAAAGCGAATGGGGATCTTCAGCTCACGGCAGATATTGACCACGATCCCGCCCTTGGCCGTGCCGTCCAGTTTGGTCAGGGTCAGACCGGTGATGTCAACCGTAGCGTTAAAGAGCTTGGCCTGCGAGATGGCATTCTGGCCGGTGGTGGCGTCAAGGATCAGCATGACCTCATGCGGAGCGCCTGCTATCTTTTTGCCCATGACCCGTTTGATCTTTTTCAGCTCTTCCATCAGGTTTACCTGGGTATGAAGACGGCCGGCCGTGTCAACAATGACCACATCATGCCCTTTAGCCAGGGCCACGTCCATAGCATCAAAGACCACAGCGGACGGGTCTGCGCCCTCCTGCTGCGAGACTACCTGCACCTTGTTGCGCTCTCCCCATATCTTCAACTGGGCGACTGCTGCCGCCCGGAAAGTGTCGGCTGCCACCAGCAGCACGGACTGCCCGGCATTGGTGAATTTGTGGGCGATCTTGCCGATGGTTGTGGTCTTGCCAACACCATTGACCCCGACCACCATAATGATAAAAGGACCATGGTCGGGCATGACCAGCTCGGCCGGCCGGTCTGACTCGGTGATAAAGGAGCGAATCTTCTCCTTGATTACTTTTTTGAGCGTCTGGGGGTCAGAAAGTTCCTGGCGTTTGACCTTGCGACGGGCCTCCTCCAGCAGTTCCTGAGCGGTATTAACCCCTATGTCGGCGGTGATCAGGATCTCTTCCAAATCATCCAAAAGCTCCAGATCGATCTCTTTTTTACCCAGAAAAAGGGTGTCAATCCGATAAACCAAGGATTCCTTGGTCTTGATTAATCTCTCCGTGAGCCTCTGAAACAGAGAGTTTGACTTTTTGCCGGAGCTGGTCTGTTGTTCGGTGAGATCAGGGAAAGACTGTGGCGGCGACGCGGGCTCTAGCGGTGTGGAGGACTCTGGCTTATCTTCGCAAATGGTGGAAACCGGTTGCGAAGAAGTCTCAGTGGTCTGAGAGGGTGCGGGGTGATCTGCTTCTGTCAGTTCGGGATGCACCTGATCAGGAATCTGCTCCTCTGTCTTGCCAAATTTTTTCTTGAACCAGCCGAGCATAAGGGATTCCTTTAAGATCTATTCAATGTTTTTATGGAGAGAAGACAGTTGTGTACTGTGGTTTGCATATGAAAGAAATATATTACGGTCAGACAGGGAAGAAAGCAACAAAAACAGTATTTTTAGGACGTCTGGCAGGGTGTCCTTCAGGATTTTATTTGCATTTACAGATATCAAGATTACTGTATAACAACCTTGTGTCGCCGGGTTGCGGAACAAACGTATTTTATTGACCTTCCCGTAACCTATGACGCATAGCAGTAAGCATTCCCCCATTAAAAGTAAACAGTTGGTTATTTATTCATATTACAGGAGGAAGTACGATGTCGAGTTCGTGTGGAACAAGTAGTTCTTGTTCAAGCAAGTCTTGTGGCAGTCAGGAATCTCAGCAGGCCCGGATGGCGCAGCAGGATAATGCCATTACCCGCTCCCTGGGCAAAATTAAACATAAAATTCTGGTTATGAGCGGTAAGGGCGGGGTGGGAAAATCCACCGTTTCCGTCAATCTGGCTTTAGGTTTGGCGAAAAGAGGCCATCAGGTAGGACTCATGGATGTGGATCTCCATGGTCCAGATGTCATTCGGATGTTGAATCTGAAGGGAACCCTGGAGCCACCCGCGACCCCGGACGCCCTGGTTCCGCCGTTGAAATACAATGACAATCTGAAGGTCGTCTCGCTTGAATACATGATGAGAGATCGGGACGAGGCCATTATCTGGCGCGGCCCTCTGAAGATTCAGGCCATCCGTCAGTTTGTCGCCGATATGGATTGGGGCGAACTTGACTATCTGATCATTGATGCCCCTCCAGGCACCGGTGATGAGCCGCTGTCTGTGGCCCAGACCATCCCCAATGTCAAGGCCATAGTGGTGACCACTCCCCAGCAGGTTGCCCTTGCCGATGTTCGCAAGTCCATCAATTTCTGCAAGACCGTGGATATGGAGATCACCGGGGTGGTGGAAAACATGTCCGGCTTTGTCTGCCCGCACTGTAACCAGACCGTTGATATCTTCAAGACCGGCGGTGGTGAGGATCTGGCCCGCGAATTTGACCTGCCGTTCCTCGGCCGGGTCCCCATGGATCCAAAGGTGGTTATCGGCGGTGATGATGGGACGCCGTATCTTACTTCCGATGCGGTCAGCCCGGCCACTGAGGCCTTTGCCGCCGTGGTGACGGCTGTTGAAAACCGTCTGCCGCCACTGGCCGCAGCAAAGCCTTCGCTGAACATGGCGGCTGCTGCTGCCAGCAGTTGTGGGTGCGGCGGCGGTGGGTGTAATCCTGCCAAATGTGATTGCTGAGCGATTGCTGATTAACCGGTGAACAGTGAACAGGAAGAGTGAATCATTTGAATATTCTCTCTTCCTGTTTTTTTTTTGTAAATTCTTCTGATAAGTAGAGCTATGTTTATCAAACAACTGACCGTTGGGCAGATGGGCGTCTGCTGTTATATCGTCGGATGTACCAAGACCGGCAAGTGTGCGGTGATTGATCCCGGCGGTGATGAAGAGCAGATTCTGGCCGAGGTCAAACGGGCAAAACTTACCATTGAGTATATCCTTGCCACCCATGGACATGCCGATCATGTCTGCGGCAACAGGCGGATCAAGGAGGTCAGCGGCGCCCCCATTGTTATGCATGAGGCGGATGCGGTCTTCTTTGCCCGGCCTGAGGTGATAAAATATTTTTCCATGCTCGGGCTTGAGGCCTCGCCCCCTGTTGATATCCAGGTCCTGGACGGCGATGTGATTACTATTGGTGAGGTGAAACTGAAGGTGATTCATACCCCGGGTCATACCCCGGGCGGCATCTGTTTTTACAATGCCCCGGATCTTTTTACCGGTGATACCCTTTTTGTCGGCGGCCTTGGTCGCTCCGATTTCCCCGGTGGATCCGAGCGCGAGCTGCTGGCTTCGATTGCCACTAAATTGCTGACCCTGCCCCCGGAGACTGTGGTCTGGCCGGGACATGGTTATGGTGGCAACCGTTCCACTATTGGTGAAGAAAAAAGAACGAATCCGTATATCCGTTAAGACCTGGGAAGGGAGGGATTGCAACCTCTGATCTCCCCGGTCACTGTCTTTTATCCTCTGCCTGCTGATATCCCATGCGTGAAATTGTCCTCGGCACCGCCGGCCATGTTGATCATGGCAAGACCAGCCTGATCAGGGCCCTGACCGGTATTGAAACCGACCGCCTCAAGGAAGAAAAAAAACGGGGCATCACCATTGAGCTCGGCTTTGCCTATCTTGATCTTCCATGTGGCCATCGTCTGGGGATTGTCGATGTCCCCGGTCATGAAAAGTTCGTCAAGAATATGGTGGCCGGGGTCATGGGCATGGATCTGGTCGCCTTTATCGTCGCCGCCGATGAGGGGATCATGCCCCAGACCAGGGAACATTTCGAGATCTGCCGTCTGCTCGGAGTCAAGGAAGGGATCATTGTCATCACCAAGAAAGATATGGTGGAACCGGAGTGGCTGGATCTGGTGGAAGAGGAGGTGCGCGATTTCTGCGTCGGCAGCTTTCTTGAAGATGCCCCTCTGGTGCGGGTCTCCTCGATCACCGGCGAGGGTATCCCTGAGCTTACGGAAGAACTCGACCGTTTTGTCAAAAGACAGGTACTGCAGGAAGTACATGGGCCGTTTCGGCTGCCGGTAGATCGGGTCTTTGCCATGAAAGGATTTGGGGCGGTGATTACCGGGACCTCCATTTCCGGCCGGGTTGCCATTGGTGAGGAGTTGCGCTTTTACCCTTCGGAGCTGGTCGCCAAGGTGCGTGGCCTGCAGGTCCATTCCCAGTCGGTGGAGGAGGTCGAAGCCGGACACCGCACTGCCATCAACCTGCAGGGAGTTGATACTGCGTTGGTTGAACGAGGGATGGTGGCGGCCACTCCCGGCTGTCTGCAAGCGGGCTATATGCTTGATTGCGAATTTCTGTATCTCGCCAGCAATGAAAAACCACTCAAACACCGGACCAGGGTGCGCGTCCATCTGGGGACGGCCGAGGTCATGGGCCGGATCTCCTTGCTGATGCAGGATGAATTGCGGCCGGGTGATGATGCGGCGGTCCAGCTTCTTTTTGAGGAGCCTGTTGCCGTCTGGCCAGGGGACAGGTATGTGGTGCGCAGCTATTCTCCGGCCACAACCATCGGCGGCGGCAAGGTTCTGGGGAATCAGCCGGCACGGAAGCGAAAACGGGCAACCGATCAGGACCGGAGTCTGAATGCCCATGTCTTTCAGGTCTTGCAGCAGGGTACCGTTGAAGAGCAGATCCTCCTTTTCCTTGAGGAAAGCCAGACAGCCGGGTTGACGGCCGATGATCTTTCTATTCGGCTCGGGATCTTTGGTAAGCAGCTGAAGAAGGTGATGAACGCGCCGCTTTCCACCCGCAAGATCGTGGTGGTCGATTCCGCGGCCCAGCGTTATCTAGCCAAAACGGTGAGCGACAGGGTGGAGGAGACCCTGCTTGCCAATCTTGCCGCCTTTCATCGTGACAATCCTTTGCAGAATGGTCTGTCAAAAGAAGAGCTGCGCTCAGGGCTTGGCAAGAGGGTGGAACAGAAGGTCTTCCAGTTCTGTCTGGGGGAGCTGCTGAAAAAAGAACTGGTGGTTCAGGAAGAATCGGAGGTGCGGCTCACCACCCACAGGGTGGCCCTGCAGGCGGACGAGAAGGCCTTGCAGCGGGACCTGGAGGAGTGGTACCGGCAGAAAGGGCTGGCCACGGCCACTATCCGCGAGAGCGGGGAGCATTTTGCCGACATGCCGGAGGCCATGGTCAAGGAGGTGCTGGCTCTACTGCTGCGCCAGGGCAAGCTGGTCAAGATCAGCGAAAGCCTTTATTATCATGTGGACACTATTAATACCCTGGCCCAGGATCTCACTGTCTTCATCACACGGGAAGGAGAAATCGATGCCCCGCGCTTCAAGGAGCTGACCGGCCTGACCCGCAAGTTTTCCATTCCCCTGCTTGAGTATTTTGACAAGATCAAACTGACCATCCGGGTCGGCGATACCCGGATCTTGCGTAAAAAAATTACTTGAGAAAAATGCGCCCTGAATAAGTTAAAATTGCAATAAGGTACAAGGTCTACTCCCTGAATAACTTCAAGCAACCTAAGGAGGGATTACTCGATGAAAATCAAATCAGTTCTTATCATGATGCTGTTGTCATTGCTCGGTACGCTGGCTGTGGCGGCGCAGGAGATGGTGAAAAAGGATGTGATCAGGACATCGGCCGGAGATCTGGAGCTTACATTTATCGGGCACGGATCACTGATGATGACCTTCGGCGGAAAAGTCATCCATATCGATCCCTATAGTCGGGTGGCCGATTACTCGAAGCTGCCCAAGGCCGACCTGATTTTTCTGACCCATGATCATCCCGACCATCTCGACCAGGTGGCCCTGCAGAGTGTTCGGACGACTGATTCGGTGGTGGTGCTTCCCCCAGTCTGCGCTGACAGGGTGGAGGGAGGAATTATCATGAAGAATGGCGAGACCAGGACGGTGCGGGGGATCAAGGTGAAGGCCATTCCTGCCTATAATCTCGTGCATAAGCGGGACAACGGCCAACCCTTTCATCCACAAGGTGTTGGCAACGGCTATGTGCTGACCTTTGGCGACAAGCGCATTTACGTGGCGGGAGATACCGAAAATATACCGGAAATGAAGGCCCTGCAAGACATCAACTGTGCCTTCCTGCCGATGAATCTGCCCTATACGATGACGCCGGAGATGGTGGCCGATGCGGCAAAGGCGTTCAAACCAAAAATTCTCTACCCCTACCATTACGGCGATACGGATCCGATGCGACTCACGGAACTGCTGAAAGACACGCCCGAGATTGAGGTGCGTATCCGTCCGCTGCAGTGAATCCCACCCTGCCGCGTAAAGTCCATTAATGGGATCTGCTTATTTTCAGGCGGTAGGAGTTGGCGGTATGGATAATTTGGAAAGATATTGACTCTGTAAATGATCTGCCACAGGTCAATAAAAACAATGCCATCTTTCTGTATAATGCTCAAGTCGGAGTATTTTGCAGAAACTGGTTACCAACTTGTTAACTGTAAAAAAATGAAATCACCCATATTAAGCCAACTTAATCATATAGCCAGCGCACCATATCGTATCGCTCCTGAAAGACAAATTGAACTACGATCAATAGATTTAGAAGAAGATTTAAGCATAGACTTTATTGAAAAAAATGGTTTTCAGTTTAGTGTGAATCCACGAACCAAAATCATCACAACTACTGTCCCAACTCTGGAATATTTCTGGGCTTGTTCATATTTTCACTTGGTTATCACCTACGACTATCAGCAATGCAAGGCAGAAGGCAATGAGTTTTTTGATACCAGCAAATATGAGAACACTGTCACCGCGATTGATCTCTTAAAATGGGCTAAAAATAATGTTTCCTCATCTAAAAGAAGAGAGGAATGGCCTAGTAATTTTCCACGGCCAAGTGAAAAAATAAAAGAAAGTTCAATGGTATATTCAGCAAATGAGCTTTTTCTCTGTGGAGTTGCTTGGATTATCCACCATGAAATTGCTCATGTAACGAAAAAGCATCCTAATATAACAACATCATCTTCAAAATTTGAAGAAAGAGAAGCAGACATTCAAGCAACAGAATGGATTCTTCAAAAATGTAAAGATCCACAACAATTGTATAAAAGAACAATAGGCATTATTTCAATCATTCTTGCCCTGCAACTGCTCGAAGAACCTTTAAAGAGTAACATCTTTGAAACACACCCTAAAGCATTTGAAAGAATCGACTACTGTATATGCAATTCTCATTTAGACGAAGACCATGAATTATTTTTCTTCGCATCAATTATTTTACAAATTCAATTAGCATTCAAAGGCGTTAATGTGCATCATGAAGGTAAAACATTTAAAGAAAGATTTTCTAATTATCTAATTGAATACAATAAATATTTTAGTTAACCACCGCCTCCACACGGACCCCGTAAACAGCGCGGGTCCGGTGAGGCGGAACGTTATAAGGTAAACTTCGAATGAAAGAAGATTTTGAACAACGAATATCAGAGCTTGTTCTTGAAGGCAAAACACTAGTTGATACTTTACGAAAAAGTAGATCAGGCTTTGAGTACTATGTTCCAAATGCACGAACTGTAGAGTACCAAAAGTGGCTTGGCTCAACCGTCAATTTATTGAAACTCATTGACCAACCATATGGAATATTTGTGACAGAAAGTACAAGATTGTTTAATGAAAATACAACTTCTAGCATCATGTCTCATGTTGTTCAAAAAATGTATGGAATTTTGACTTCTGCCCAAGATGAATGGCAAAGAGGATTTCTCAGAAAGGTCGAGTTTATTGTAATTGCAGACGCTTATGATGATTTTCTTGACCATGCAAGTATTTACCATAAAGGGAACAAAAAAATAGAATCAGCCGTTTTAGCAAGTACAGTACTTGAGGACACAATAAAGAAAATTGCTCAAAAACATAATGTTGATTCTAAAGGGAAATCACTTGAACCATTAATTGACGAATTAGTTAAAGAAGGGATTATTACTCAAGTAAAAGGAAAGCGAATAAAGGGGTTCGCAGGCGTACGAAATCATGCTCTTCATGCCGAGTGGGATGAATTTGATATTAAAGATGTTGGTCAGTTGATTTCTGGAGTTCGTGAATTAATCGAAAATTTTCTATAAATTAAGAACTTATAACAAACTGGGTGGACATGAGGACGCCCTTAACTTGTAAACTTGGCAGGTTATATATCAGAAATCCCAACCATAACATTCAGCGGAAAAGCCGCAGATGTTTATGTTCGGCTTTCGTGACATTCTTCATGCTGGTCAGACTGATGCTCAACAATTCATACAGGAAAACTTATGAACATTGATGAAAATTGGGACATGATTAAAGACACTTTGCAGGCGGCAATGAAAAGTTCTCACCACTTGTCTTTTGCTACTGTGACTGAAGATGGTTCCCCACATGTCACACCAATTGGGTCATTAATTCTCAGAGACGATTGTACAGGCTATTATTTTGAGGAATACACAAAACAAATGCCTGTGAATTTAAAAAATAACCAGCAAATATCTATCCTTGCGGTTAATAGTGGTTTTTGGTTTTGGATAAAATCAATTTATTCAGGAAGATTCTCTTCTCATCCTGGGATTCGTCTTCACGGTAAAGTAGGTGAACGCCGCCCAGCAACAGAAGGTGAAATTGCCGCTTGGCAAAATCGTGTTAAGGGCGTCAAAAATACCAAAGGTTATAAACTTATATGGGAAAATCTCAAACATGTCCGCGATATTCAATTTGATTCATTTGAGCCTATTACAGCAGGAAAAATGACAAAATATCTTGTTTAAATAAATCCAATTATTTACATGATTTACAAGCTTGGGGGCATGGACGTTCTTCAGATTATAATTTTCTTTATTTTTACCAACCAGTCGTTCCAGCGGGTAAACCGCTGAACTCAATGTTCCCGGCGACTGCGTCGCCGGGAATCGCGGCGTTCACTTCGTTCGGCCTTGTCGTCGCCTTGCGCCGGAACAAGGCACTTCACCAGTCGGTTCAGCCGTCAAGCTTTCAGCTTGCCGTCCGACCCGCTGGTGAGCGCAGCGATTATACAAAAAAATATAAGAACTATTATTATGACAACAATTTCAGCGGTATATATAAGTGGATTTCTAACTTTATTGGTAGCCTTATATCATCTTAGATTATACAAAATCAAAAATTGGAAAGAAGAACTAAGAGACATAGATTTACAAACTCAAAAAATTCTTTATACAATTAATCTTGCATTAACTATTCTTTTTTTTATTGTCGGTTTTCTTACGTTTACCTACGCTAATGAACTGAACGCAAATACTGGACTTGCGTTTGGTTTTAACTTTTCTTTATGTGGCTTTTGGATTTGGAGAGTCATCTGGGGGAAAATACATCTGAGGAGCACTTCAAAAAATAAATCCTCGATTATCGAGATAATAAAAAAAGCTGTTGGTCCTATTCTAATCATTTCATATTTAATCCCAATATTGAAGGCAATCATTTGAAATAAATAAGAATGTATAACCACCGGCTTCAATTGGACCCCGCAAAAAGCGCGGGTCCGGTGAGCCGAACGATGTCCCCGCTTCGCGGGACATCGCCCCGGATGAGCAGCGTTTTTGCTACGATCCAATATCAAGGTAAATTAAACTCCGGGACATCAAATGGATTGAGGTAGACGCACAACGCGCTACTCATCCGGGGCGTTGTTAGCTGGCATCTTACTGTAATTAGGATTACATGAATTTAGGAGGCATAATCCTTGGTACTCTCCATCATTAAACGTTCAGAAAAGATCTTTGATGCATTGGAGGCTGGCGTAGAGAGTCATGCTGGGCACCGGGCTGTGGGCGCATTGCTGGTGACCAGCTTTATCGGTTCGCTGGTCGTTATTGAACTGAACCGCCAGGGGATGCTGCCCACACCCCTGGCACAGGTGGTCCCAGACTCACACCTGGTTGCTATCCAAATTGCCTTTAACCTGTTGCTCTGTGTTGAGGTTGTGTCTCT
Organism: Desulfocapsaceae bacterium; assembly: GCA_030653035.1. Lineage (GTDB taxonomy): Bacteria > Desulfobacterota > Desulfobulbia > Desulfobulbales > Desulfocapsaceae > UBA2270. Next base: position 14,295 of record JAUSAB010000047.1, read on the forward strand.
GATCATGATGCTATCCCACTCCATATCGTCCTCTGTGGGAAAACAATTCGAACTGCTTTCCCTCATTCTTCTCAGGGACGTGTTCAAGGAACTGGCACACCTGATCGAACCCATCACCTGGGACAAAGTCGGGCCAGCCATGCCTGCCATGGCGGCCTCGGCCATCGGCAGCCTAGTCATTTTCGTGGTGATCGCTTTTTTCTACCGAGCCCAGTGCCGGCTGTCCATCACCCACGATCATCTGGAGCAGAACACCTTCATCGCGGGGAAAAAATGCATCGCCCTGGGACTCCTGGCGGCCTTTATCGGCATTGTCGGTCGAAGCCTTATGGCGTTTTACAACGGTGTGCACCTGCCAAGCCCTTTCGTGTCTCTGTATTCCCTGCTTATCTTCACCGATGTGCTTCTGGTTCTGCTATCCCTGCGGTACAGTTCGAGTTACCATGTCGCCTTCCGGAACTCGGGATTTGCGGTGTCCACGGTGATGATTCGTGTAGCCCTTATCGCTCCACCGCTTGTTGGGGCTGGACTTGGTGCTGCCACAGCACTTTTTACCCTGGCGGTCACTTTGGCCTATAATCATTTCGCCGCCATCATGGCGAAACCTTGTGATCTCTCTTGACCACCACGGAACTATATGCCGTGAGATTACATGATGTTATTTATGAACGAAGCCACTACACCTCTTGTCTGCCGCGTAGCGGCTTCGTCCAACAAGCGGCTGCACTGGGATTCGGGCCAAAAAGCGGGCCTCATCCGTGAGCCGGAGCGTTCGCAAGCCATTGGAGAAAACAACTATGCTTAATATTGGCAAGCAAGAGCTGCAAACGACATTGCAGCAACTAGACCAAGCTATTTACAACCATGAGCAGTGGTCCAAGGATCTCACCCGTTCCATCATCTGTCGATTGCCCTACGATAATCGAGACATAGCGGATGATGCCCATCATCAGTGTCGCTTCGGCCAGTGGTATTACGGTACTCGGCCTCAGGCACTTCGCGATCACCCGGCATTCGTGGCGATCGAGACTGAGCACCGCCACATGCATCAGCTTGGAGCACAGTTGCTTCTTGCCGCGGCAAACGAAGCGTTAGGGTCTCCGCGGGACTATGACAGTTTCACAAATGCTGCCGACCGCCTGCATCTGGAAATTTATTCGCTCAAGAAGGAACTCGAGGAGTTACTCAATAATCGCGACGCGTTAACAGGCGCTGAGAACCGCACCAGCATGCTCACCCGGCTGCGGGAACTACGTGAGTTGGTCAAGCGTGGCATTCAGGAATGTAGTATCGTGATCATGGACTTGGACCATTTCAAAACGGTCAACGATACATATGGCCATCCCGCTGGCGACCAGGTGCTCGTGGCCTGGGTGAGTTACATCAAGCAACATCTGAGGCCCTACGACAGAGTGTACCGTTATGGAGGCGAGGAATTTCTACTGTCCTTTCCGAGTACCAATCTTCAGACCGTCCAGGATATCATCGAACGCATACGCAAGGGGCTTTCTGCAGTTGCCATCGGCGTGGACGAAACAAGGGCGATCATGGTCACTGCATCGTTCGGGATTACCATACTCGAACCGAGCGTTAGCGTTGAGGAGTCGATCAATCGCGCGGACAGCGCATTGTACGCAGCCAAGAAGGCCGGGCGCAACCGTGGTTGCATCTGGGATCCTACTATGACACCTATTCAGGATGGAGGAGACGCTCCTCAGGACACAATCGCCGGAGAGATCTGAGAGAAGAACTGAACTGCGAATCGGGTAAGGGACGCGTATAGGGGACGTTGTTTAAATGTTGAATCAGGAATGGTCATATGCTATCTTGCAAGTATGCCAAGACAAGCCCGAATAGATATTCCCGGCCTCCTTCAACATGTCATTGTCCGTGGGATTGAAAGAGGGAAAATATTTCTCGATGATACCGACAGAGACCGGTTTCTCGTACGATTATCCACTTTGTTGACAGAAACCGATACCGACTGTTTTGCCTGGGCGTTGATTCCAAATCACTTTCATTTGCTGCTACGGTCTAATAGAATTGAGCTAAAGCAGTTTATGAGGCGCCTGCTTACCGGGCATGCCATAACGTTCAATATTCGTCATAAACGTTCAGGCCATGTCTTCCAGAATCGCTACAAATCCATTGTCTGCGAAAAAGACACCTATCTCATGGAACTGGTGCGTTACATCCATCTCAATCCCCTCCGCGCCAAGCTTGTTACAGACCTTTCCGCCTTGAATAAATATCCCTGGTCTGGCCATTCGGTGTTAATGGGAGTGCACGATAGGCCCGGACAGATTGTCGAGGAAATTCTATTGCATTTTGGTGATACTGTCGGAAAAGCACGTAATGGGTATTTTGCATTTATGCAGGACGGAACCCTCCAGGGGAGAAGAGACGACTTGGTTGGCGGCGGTCTGAGAAGAAGTAGGGGGATGCAGATCGAACAGCACGATGATATGACGATATCAGACGAGCGGGTATTAGGAAGCGGGGATTTTGTTGAAGGTCTGAGACGTGAAGAAGCCTTGCAGCAGGTAATGATAACCGGCATGCAACTGCCGGAACTGGCCTGCCGGGTTGAACAATATTTTGGTTGTGAGAAGAGCAGTATAAAGCGGCGCAGTAAAGACAAAGCAGTGATGACAGCCCGTGATGTTTATTGTTATCTGGCAGTGCGGGTCTTGCGGTATAGCGGAACAGAAGTGGGGAAAATACTGAATATTCAACGTTCAGCAGTAAGTCATGCCGTCCGGCGTGGTGAAGGAATCGTTGATAGCATTGAGAATATGAATGAAAAGATATTAACATAAACATATTCAACAATTAAACAACGTCCCCGATTTCGCACGTCCCCGATTTCGCATATTCAACAATTAAACAACGTCCCCGATTTCGCATATAAACATATTCAACAATTAAACAACGTCCCGGATTTCGTCGCGAGGTGGTCTGCTGCTTTCTTCGAGCGTAGTTTGTTGGCGCAGTCGGCTGATTTTTGGCGTTGTGCTGGTATAAAAATATGGAGGTATCAAGTTGGCTGACACAAGATTTGCACATTATATCAATCCTGTGATTGAAGCAATTAACGTCTTGGGTGGGTCTGCTCGTCCTCAAGAAGTATATAAACAAATTGCCAGTACTTTGAATCTTCCCGATAACGTACTGAATGAAGAAAAGAAAAGTGGAGGCTCAAAATTTGAAAATCAAGTTGCTTGGGCAAGATTCTATCTTGCGAAGGCAGACATTATTGATTCCTCTCGCCATGGGGTTTGGTCGCTTACTGACAAAGGCAGAAAAATAACGAAATTAAACAACAATGAAGTACAAGAACTTATTAGAGAAGTACAAGCTCAATCTCTCCCCTCTTCTGGGGTAGCTCAGCCCTCCTCGACAGTAATAGTAAGGAAAAAAACAACTCAAGACGAAGAAGAACAGACAGAAGAAGCACCGCCCTCTGAAGAATCAAATTACAGGGTTCAATTGTTAGATACAATCCTAGCCCTCCCACCTGACGGTTTTGAACGACTTTGCCAAAGACTTCTGAGGGAATCTGGGTTCCAAGAGGTCACAGTAACCGGCAGGAGTGGTGATGGAGGAATAGATGGCATTGGAATTTTAAAAATTAATCCATTTGTCAGTTTTAAGGCATTATTCCAAAGCAAACGTTATTCTGGCTCTGTCAGTTCTCCCCAAATCAGAGACTTTCGGGGTGCAATGATGGGAAGGGCTGACAAAGGAATTATTATAACCACAGGAACCTTCACGGCAGATGCAAAACGTGAAGCCGTCCGAGATGGTGTGCCGCCAATTGAACTTGTGGATGGAGAAATGTTACTCAATATGTTTGAGCAATTAGAACTTGGTTTGAAATCAAGAACTACCTACGACCTCGACCTGAGTTTTTTTAATGATTTTAAATAAATAATATCGCACAACAAGTCAGTAAAGCGGACGGCGGGGAAAATGGCGATTTTCAAGGCAAGGTTAGTGGCCGCCGCCGCTTACCCATAAGTTATCGTTTAAACAAATTAAATAATGGCCATGCAACAATTTATTGCGATAGTGTTCTGCCTTTCCTTCCTGTTCGGTTGCGAAAATATCGACGTTATAACAGCGACAGATGCGGGATTTGATGCTGTAAAGGCAGTAACTTTATCTGACCGGGATGTTCAGGAGATAGCAATACATTCAGCGCAATATTCAGATAAAAAACATACTCTAGCTCCTCCTGACAGCAAATATGCTAAACGCCTGAGTGGGTTGGTAGGGCAAGAATTTCAGGATGGCAATCTGAAATTCAATTATGCTGTTTACGTATCCTCAGAGGTCAATGCTTTTGCGATGGCTAACGGCACTATTAGAGTATACAGCGGTCTTATGGATATGCTGGATGATGGCGAGCTGCGTTTTGTTATCGGGCATGAAATGGGGCATGTAATAAAAAAACATATCCGTAAAAAAATACAGCTTGCCTATGCAGCCAGTGCTGTCAGGAAAGGGCTCGCTTCTCAGAACAACGCGGCAGGGGATATAGCACGGTCACTATTTGGAGGACTCGCTGAGACCTTGATGAACGCTCAATTCTCACAGCTTGAGGAAAAAGAGGCTGACGACTATGGATTGGCGTTTCTGAAAAGGGAAAAGTATGAACCAGATGATGCCGTGTCTGCGTTAAAGAAGATTGCAAAGCTGGCTCAAGGACATTCTTTTTTGTCAAGTCACCCCGACCCGGACAAGAGGGCGGAAAGATTACTGGCCCAACTGGAAGGTAGGTCATTGTCTATAGAGGAAAATAAACAGGGCATCATCGCCGGGTTCATGGCATTTATAGCGGATGGATTGTCCTTCCTCTATAACCAACTGAGCAGGCTGTTTACGACGCTAAACGGATTAGTATGTTGTATATTCAGCGTGTCTTGTCAGGAAGATGCCGGATATACTCCTATTTAGCGTTATCCGGGTTAATCAACCAAAACCGGCAATGAGTTTAAACGTGCTGCATTCATTCATATGGTAAGTGTCCCAACATTATTGCCGGATTTTGAATCGTCATGCACCCCCGGAAGGTATAGCTTTCAGGGGACGCGCTGCTGCTGCTCATCCTTGGCCAGGCCGTGTTGCTGCATCAGAATTTTCGCTGGGGTCGTCGCTGGGGTCACGTCGCTGGGGTCAGGCTTCGAAGATGTCAAGTCTGTTTCTTTGTCTATGCTTTCAAAGAAATAAGTCGGTGGGCTGGCTCCGATTCCACATGCATAAAATCAAGAATGAGCAAAGTTTGCCTTTTTGCTTAAATTGTTAACATTGCCCATAGAGTGTTCGGTCGATTGATATTGTGGTGGTGTTTCCCCCGGTCTGCGCCGATGGGTGGAGGGAGGCATGGTCATGAACATGAAGAATGGCGAGCACCCGGACGGTGCTGGGAGTGGAGGCCATTCCTGCCTATAATCTCGTGCATAAGCGGGACAACGGCCAACCTTTTCATCTAAAAGGTGTTGGAAACGGCTATGTGCCGACCTTTGGCGACACTCGCATATGTGTGGCGGGCGATACCGGAAATATGTCGGAAATGAAGGTACTGCAAAACCTCAACTGTGCCTTTCTGCCAATAAACCTGCCCTATACGATGACGTCGGAGATAGTGGACAATACGGCAAAGGCGAACAAACCCAAAATTCTCTCCCCCCTATCAATGCGGCGAGGATGATCCGACGAGACTCACGGAACTGCTAAAAAATACGCCCAAAATTGAGGTGCGTATCCGTCAGCTGCAATAAATCCATCCCTGTCGCGTAAAGTTCATTAATCAATGGTATCTGATTACTTTCACTTTCAGGCGGCAGGAGTTGGCTGTATGGATAAATGGAAATGATCTTGACTTTGGATTCGCAAAAAAGTGATAATTCAATACCTAACCTAGTATTTCCCTCTGTATTTTCCAGCTGTGAGGTACGCCGTGGTAGCAGACTGACCTCTGAGGTGTTATATCAGTTTATAAGGAATTTAGAAATTTCAATAAATGCGCTTAAACCTTGTAATCATCGCAGTTTCATTGAGATAATGACTCATGTTTAGTGATAAAAAAGTTTTGAAGCGAACACGAATATTGTTTTTAGAAGCGGTGGCCTTTATTGGGATATTGCTTTGTCCTTATTCTTCATGGGCCTTGAGATGCTTCACCTTGTCGCCTGACACGACCTTATACGGGACTCCGCGTTGGGTGGAAGCGAATGAAGAGGACACGCTCCTCGATATCGCACGTGACCTTGGTCTTGGATATAATCAGATTATTGCTGCAAACCCGGTCCTCGACCCATGGGTCCCAGTCAAAGGCAACCTTGTACTGGTCCCATTGGCCGTTGTGCTCCCTCAGGAACGCATAAGCTCCGGCATAGTCGTAAATCTGGCGGAGATGCGGCTTTACTACTTCTTCTCCAATGGCGGACACGACTATTTTATTACCGCCCCCATCGGCATCGGCACAGAGGGTTTTCTCACGAAACTGGGCAGCTATAAAATAAAAAGCAAGACCGCCAACCCAACCTGGGTTGTGCCGGAATCAATCAGGAAAGCAGAGCCTGACCTCCCGGCCGAGGTGCCGCCTGGACCGGACAACCCGCTTGGCGACTATGCCTTCCGCCTTTCTGAGTTGCAATATGCAATCCATGGGACTAACAAACCATGGGGTATTGGCCGAAGGGTGAGTCATGGCTGTATCCGCATGTACCCTGAAGACGTGGCAGAGCTATATCCAATGATAGCTGTGGGGACGACAGTCCATGTAATCTATGAACCGATCAAGGTCGGATGGAGAGAGGGACAGTGCTGGGTACAGATATTTGATGACTTTGACAACCGAATCGGTAATCCCGTTTGGAATGTTATGGAAGAGCTCTTTAACTATGAAACAGCCACAGGACCTCTGGAAGTCGATTTCTCAGCCCTTGTCAGGGCCTTGAAGGATAAAACCGGGGTTCCTGTGGCTGTCGCGCGTCCCAAAAAGCCATAAGAATGATGGCTATTTTTTCAGGGATTTCTCGAAGATACGCTCGGTCTTTTGGGCTGCGGCCTCGGCACGTTCTGTGGCATTCGTCGCCTTTGCCGCAGCCATGTCGGCCCTGCTTGCAGCCTGCTCAGCGCTTAATGCTGCCTTTTCTAGGCGTGCGCCCATGTCTTCAAGTTTTTTGCCAATGGCCTCGATCCGGGTACTGGCGGCCTCGGCTCTAGCGGCGGCGGTCTTGGCCTGTTCCGCCGACTGCTTTGAACTCTCCAGAAGAGCCCTGTCTTCTTTGCTGAAGGTTGCGCACCCCCCCAGCCCTGCAAGGTAGAGAAGAGCAACAAAAACAGACGTCGTGGACAGCGTTCGATTCATTGTGTACGTCAACATTTTTTCCTCCTTTCAGGTAAAAGTTTAAAATCATAATTTATGGTACCACCTCTCTCTTTAAAAATTCAAGGTATAATATTTTTTATCCTGATCTTATCAGCCGCAAATGCCATGGTGGCAGAACTGCCGCTTTCGGCAAGACGGATCGTCATAGACAAGGCCATAAAGAATCTGGTCTTGTTTCAAGAAGGCAAGCAGGTGGCCGAATTCCCCGCTACGTTCGGGATTGACCCTGATTCAGACAAATACAAGGCATTTGATTGCGCAACCCCTGAAGGGCTTTATTTTATTACGGAAAAAAAGATCCACAACCGCTTTCACCGGCTCCTGGGCATCTCCTACCCAAATCTGGTGAATGCCGAGAAGGGGCTGGCAAAAGGCGTGCTCCCACTCATGGAATACAAGCGGATCTATGAAGCCATCCAGGAATCGAGACGTCCGCCCGCTGATACCTGTATAGGGAGCGGCATCGCGATACATGGTGGCGGGGTATTCAGACCTTTCGACATGGCCAGGGAGCGAGACTGGACCGAGGGATGCATTGCACTCAACAACAAAGACATAGAAAAGGTCTTCAGTTTTAGCAGGACCGGAACCCCTGTCATCATATTCAACAGCCGCAGAAATCTCTACGGCATCATCAGGCCCTTTACCCATGCAAAAGATAGTGACGACAAAGGGGTGCCAATCTGCCCGGACGGGGTCTGCACCTATCAGGTCGAGATTCCGACCTCTTTGGGGCAAATGATGATAACCATCAAGGAAGGAAAAGACTATGGCAGGTCTCTGCAAGTCATGGTTTATAAAGTCGAAGCCCGGGAGAAACCGCTTCTGGTTCTTGACGACCATAATGCTGACGGTTATCTCTCTCTTATGGACAGCATTAGCGGTCCTATCGTTGAGAACACCTCCGATGCAGCGTATGGAATGGTGAGAGAAGCATTGATTGCCGCCCTTTCCAGGGGCGACATATCAGATTTGGATGAAGGACGATCAAGATAACAAAGCAGAAAATGTTGAAGCTCAGCTCACATCGGCGAGGCAAAAAGAATATACGATCCGTGATTTGAGAAGCCAGGTAAATACATAGGTACATTGGATGCCGGAAACACATCACTACGTTTTATCCCTCTTTCCGAAAAATCAGAGAAACATATGAGGACACAAGACGAACAAACAGAGGAAATGGATAAGAATGTCGAGCAAGCCGGTGCCGCGGACCTTTACGTTATGTTTGAAAAACAACCAATTTGTAATGAAGAATATGGAAAATATTACACCTGAAAATGAACTGAATTTTCGCTGGAAAAGGTATCGGGGTTTCCTTCATAAATACCTTCCTCAAGCTGATGGCGCATTTGTATTTTCAAGACTCAATATATTCTATTTTACGGGTACGTTTGCCAATGGTGTACTCTGGATTCCCAAAGAAGGCGAACCGCTATTATTTTGTCGGCGTGGTGCGGAAAGAGCGAAGATAGAAACCCCACTAAAAAACATTATCCCATTCAATTCATACGGCGACATTGAACAAGCCTTTAACGTTTTGGGGATAAAAATCCCTTCTCATATAGCAGCAGAGATGAATGGATTATCTTGGTCACTCTCAAAAAGTCTCACCAAACATCTGCCTGATATGAAGTTTCTCCCTGGAGATAATCTCATTGCAATGACTCGTGCCAAAAAGTCAGAATGGGAATTAAAAATTTTAAGAGAAGCCGGCAAAAAACATAACAGGTGTTTAACCCAGCTATTGCCCTCCTTCCTCCATGAAGGCATCACTGAATTACAAATTGCTCATAAAATTTCTGAAATATTTTACTCTGAAGGTCACCATGGCGTATTAAGAATGGACACATTTGGTGAAGAAGCATTTTTAGGACACATTGCTATTGGTGATAGCGCCAATTACCCCAGTGTTTTTAATGGTCCCGTGGGCCTTAGAGGTGCCCACCCCGCAGTACCTTTCATGGGATCAAATGAAGTCAAATGGGGTTTACACCAACCTCTTACAATAGATAATGGGTTTACCCTTGCCGGTTATCATACCGATAAAACCCAAATATATTGGCTTGGGAACAAAAGCGGTATTCCTTTTTCTTTGAAAAATGCCCATGATTTCTGCGTTGAAATACAATCTGTAATTTCTGAGCAATTACGCCCAGGGGCAATACCAAGTCAATTATGGAACCAATGCGAAGCTATTATCGCTGAATCACCTTGGAAGGCCGGTTTTATGGGGCTTGGCAAAAATAAGGTGAATTTTGTTGGGCATGGTATTGGCCTTGCCATTGACGAATATCCAGTAATAGCGAAAGGCTTTGATTTGCCACTAGAAGCAGGGATGGTCCTTGCGATTGAACCCAAAATAGGAATCCCTGACATCGGAATGGTTGGAACGGAAAACACTTTTGAGGTAACACCTCAAGGTGGACAATCGATAACAGGAAGTAATTACGAAATAATAACTGTCTAGCCTGTGAAGAGTATCATCGGGTAGCCAGGGGCGCCCTCAACCCCGACACCACCTTGCATGCGGGGCTATTCCCAAGGGCACTTCCGCTTGGCGCACACCAGGCGGTCCCCAGAGATTGGTTGGGCGTAGCGGGGTAATGAATCTTGATCCGCAGATTTTTTGAATTTTTGCCGAAGAAAAAGTCAAGGTGTCTCCTGTCAATTATCCCAATTCCAGAAGTCAACATAGCTATATTACAGATGAATAAATTATGAGTATGTCGTATATTACAGCGTGTCTTGTCAGGAAGATGCCGGATATAATCCTATTTAGCGTTATCCGGGTTAATCAACCGAAACCGGCAATGAGTTTAAACGTGCTGCATTCATTCATATGGTAAGTGTCCCAACATCATTGCCGGATTTTGAATCGTCATGCACCCCCGGAAGGTATAGCTTTCAGGGTGGGCGCTGGCGTTCCGTCTGTCTGGTGCTGCTGCTCATCCTTGGTCAGGCCGTGTTGCTGCATCATGTGGTGCAGCATGGGCAAGAGCACGCGATTAGTGGTCAGCCGGGCAATGAAAACGGTTGCAGTTTTTGCGCGGTCGGCGGCCATATGGTCACGCATGCGCTGTCTTTTCAGCCTGTGCCGTCATCTGTTCTGGTCTGGGTCGTCTGTCTTCTTCTTGCGGCGCAGTTCATCATATCCCCTTGTCCTCAAGCCTTTGGAGCCCGGGGTCCACCTCTTCTGTCTGTTGCTTAATATCCTGGAAGACAGCCATCCATAAAGGATAGTGCTGTTTTTGCCTATGCAACTTTTGACAGAAGGAAAATCATATGATGAGGAAAAATATGGCCGGCGCTTGCGCGCTCGGCGTCGTGTTGGCAGGTATGGCGCCGATGCATGCCCATGGTGCCGTAACCGACGAAGATCTGACCCAAATCCGGCAAGCCATCAAAAAGCTTGAGCAACAACACGCTGAAGATGCACAACACATCAAGGAATTGGAACAGCGGTTAAAGGATTCGGAATCCCGAGCTGTCGCTGCCAAAGATGTCGCACCCAAGGCCCAAGCCGGTCAAACGCCAATAAGCGAAATCCCCGTTGTTACCCCCTCTTTACCCCCTGATCCCCAGCCACTGTTATCAAGTGTCGCAACCCCGGTTGCGATGTCAGCGCCTGCTCAAACCGGTGCGTCGGCCTCAGCCAACGCCTTCAATCCGGCGATCGGCATGACGCTGATGGGCACCTATTCCCATTTCAGTCACGATCCAGACACCTCGCCCGCCCCCGGTTTTACGCTTGGGGAGGATGCCGGCAGTCTCGGCACCCAGGGATTTTCGCTCGGCGAGTCCGAAATCAGCCTCAGCGCCAATATCGATCAAATGTTTTACGGGCAGCTGATTTTAAGCTACCCCGGCGAAGGCGGTGTCGAGGTCGAAGAGGGGTTCATTCAGACCACGAGTTTGCCCTGGGGGGTAATGGCCAAAGGCGGTCGTTTCTTTTCGGGGATTGGCTACCTGAACGAACAGCATGCGCACGCCTGGGACTTTCTGGATGCGCCCTTGCCCTATCGCGTCATGCTCAATAACCAGTTGAGTGATGATGGTGTCCAGGTGCGCTGGACTGCCCCTATCAATAGCTTTTTGCAATTCGGGATGGAGGGATTGCGCGGGGAGAAGTTCCCGGCCACGCCCACCCATGACGGCGTCGGGGCGCAAAGCGTCTTTGTGAAAGCGGGCGGTGATGTGAACGAGAGTAATTCGTGGCTCGCAAGCCTTGCCTATTATCATGCCGACGCGGAAGAACTTATGACCGGCGACGACATTTTCACCGGTGAAAATCATCTCGGCATCGCCGGTCTGGTCTGGAAATGGGCGCCGGATGGTAATTTTGTCGAGCGCAACCTGAAGCTGCAAAGTGAGTTTTTCTTCAGGCGGCAGGAGGGTATTTTTAATGATCTGGCTTATCGCGGCAACCAGACGGGATTTTATGGTCAGGCCATCTATCAGTTCATGCCGCGCTGGAGTGTCGGCGTCCGTTATGATCAGCTATCGGCCGGTGATCAGGGCGGGGATTTAGCGGGCACGACGCTGGACAACCTGGGCGATACGCTCCAGCGTTACAGCAGCGTTCTGACGTATAATACCAGCGAGTTTGGCCGTTTCCGCCTGCAGTACAACTATGACGATTCAGCACCGCAGTCGAATCAGGGTGTGATGCTGAATTATACGGTCAGTCTCGGCGCCCATGGCGCCCATCAGTATTAAGCCAAAGGAGAACGATACCATGAACAAACTGGTAATATATATTGTTTTGATTGGCGGTCTCTTCATCGCCGCCGCCCCGGCCCAGGCTGTCGTCAATATCTTTGCCTGCGAACCCGAATGGGGAGCGCTTGCAACCGAGATCGGTGGTGATGCCGTCTCTGTCTATGTCGCCTCGACCGGGCGTCAGGACCCGCATCAGATCCAGGCACGGCCAAGTCTGATCGCGCGCGCCCGGAATGCTGATCTCGTGTTCTGCAATGGCGCTGAGCTTGAGGTCGGCTGGATGCCTGTTGTCCTGCGCCAAGCCGCCAATGGCAAAGTCCAGCCGGGATCGCCCGGTTATCTGGAAGCGGCGAGTGTCGTTGCCATGAAGGATATCCCGCAACTTCTTGATCGTGCCGGAGGCGATGTGCATGCATCGGGCAATCCGCATATTCAAACTGATCCGCGTAATTTTCTGCCGGTGGCAGATGCGCTGGCCTCCCGGTTGGCCGAAATTGATCCGGTAAATGGCGCACTCTATAAGACGCGTCACGATGCCTTTGTTGCCGAGTGGCGGGCGGCAATCCAACGATGGGAGGCCGAAGCGGCGCCCCTGAAAGGCATGCCGATTGCCGTACAGCATAAGAGCTGGATCTATCTGCTCGACTGGTTGGGGTTGAAGGATATTGTGGCGCTGGAACCCAAGCCCGGTGTGCCGCCGTCAAGCGGTTATCTGGCAGAGGTGCTGGCCAAGGTCAAGGCCAGCCCGGTCAAGATGACCATCCGTGCCGCCTATGAGGACGGACGTCCTTCCCAATGGTTAGAGCAGAACGCGGGGGTGCCGGCAGTAGAACTGCCTTTTACGGTCGGCGGCAGCGATAAGGCCAAAGACCTGTTTGCCCTATTTGACGACACGGTTGATCGATTAGTGAAGGGAGTTCGTCCATGAGTGTGGGGGAAAACGTTGATCTTGCCATTCTGCTGCCGGCCCTGCTGGCAGGGCTGCTGGTTTTATCCACCCATGTGCCGCTGGGCCGACAGGTGCTGGGCCGCGGGATCGTCTTCATCGATCTGGCCTTGGCCCAGGTGGCCGGGTTGGGGATTATCCTGATGGACACGCTTGGTTTTGAGCCGCATGGCTGGCGCGTGCAGGCTGCGGCCTGCACGTCAGCGCTTCTTGGGGCCTTGCTCCTGACGTGGACCCAAAAACACTGGGGCCAAGTCCAGGAGGCGTTGGTGGGCACGCTCTTTGCTGTGGCGGCGTGTGCCGGGCTTTTGCTTTTGGCCCACAACCCGCACGGCGGCGAGCATCTGCAGGATCTGCTGGGAGGCCAGATTCTCTGGACCTCGCCGCACGACCTGATCCCGGTTGTCATGCTCTATGCTGCCGTGCTGGCGGTATGGTTCAGCTTTCGGCAACGGCTCGGGGACCTTGGATTTTATCTGCTGTTTGCCGTGACCGTCACCGCCTCCGTGCAGCTTGTCGGCATCTATCTCGTCTTTGCCAGCCTGATTGTCCCGGCCCTTGCCGTCCGCGGCATGCACGATCGCTTGCAACTGCCCATGGGGTATGCTGTCGGCGCCTTGGGCTATGTCGTGGGCTTGCTGCTCTCGGCCCTGTTTGATCTGCCTACGGGTCCGGTCATTGTCTGCTCCCTGGTTCTGGTAATGATTCTAACGTGGCTGATAAAAGGGAGGAAGGGCGTTGTGGTTTCTGCCGCCAGATAAAAAACGGATATCGTATAGCATGTTTTGAGATGCTAATTCCAAAAAGCATTCAAGTTGACACCGAGAAGGCAATCGAGCAGCGACGAAGCAGTACGGGGAGTACGGTGAGGAGCCGCGCAGTGCCGCCGGAAGGTGCCGGCTTGAATGCAAATTGGAATAACCGATGAGTATACTGCTCGTCGGTTAGCTTATTCGTCATGACTCTACAGATGCCCCATGCTTCAAAGGGCTGACCTGACCGGCATGATGGAAGTTCTTTGTTCCTCTACTGGAGTATCTCAATAAGATCAAACTGACCATCCTGGTTGGCGACACCCGAATCCTGTGTAAAAAAATCTTGTAGAAAGGGTGCGGGGGATAGTGCCTTTTTGATTTCTGCCATGATCTTCCTCAGTACTGAAGTGGGAGACGACAGCAGCCATGTTCAGGCAAGTGCCCAGGGGGGGGGCGATCTGGCCGACCATGTGAAAAATCTCATGAACCAGTTCAAAATTTGATTTTTTATTTGCAATGAAGTTCGGTTGAAAATCGGTGACATCTGTTGCTTGTCATGTTGCTACTTCCAGGAGGAAATGGTGAGCATGACGGCTCGTTGCCACTAATAATTTTTCTCCCGGTCGGGTTTTAGTTCGGCTGGGTGAAAAATTATGGATAGCTATTAAAATTCCCCCTCCATCCTTCCTCTGTAACTGCATTTGCCTACCGGATAGCTGAAAATGAGATTCTCACGGGTCTTGTGTGTGCGCAATCCTTGGCTAAGATGTATCTCCGATCCTGTCTGTCCTGTATGCAACAAGTCAAGAAGCAGCGCTATCTGCCTGAATTGCGGTCTAGCCTCCATCTGCCAGCAGCATTTTTCAAAGATACGTCGCTGGAGAGCAGGGTGGAGACGACAGAACTCTTTAGTGTTTATTTGGATGGTATAGGGTGGTGATATAGGGCCAACCGGCTGAATCGCAATCATTTTGACTACTTGGTGCCAGACCTTATCAACCATTTCATCCAGCAATGCCTCTTCATCTTGGAGGATCTTGGCGGTCTGGAGCAGAGTTTGTTTGATGGAGTTGTTAAAGTGCTCTTGCAGATAGGGCAGGAGGTCCAGCCGTACTTTGTTTCGGAGATAGGTTCGTTCCAGGTTGGAACTGTCGATGCAGAAGGGGATCTGTTGCATCTGCAGGTAGTGGAGCAGGGTCTTTTTGTTTTCGTGCAGAAGGGGGCGGATGATTGGGCCGTTTTGAAGAAGCATTCCGGAGAGTCCTTTTCGACCGCTGCCGCGGATGAGACGGATCAGAAACTCTTCGGCCTGATCATCGGCGGTATGGGCCACTGCTATTGCTGCTCCCTGGTGTTGCAGTCGCATTGCCTCAAGCGCCTGATAACGCAGGGCGCGGGCGGTCTCTTCAATGGACGTCTTGTCCTTCTGGGCGGCTATGTTCACATCAACGGTGATCAACTCAAACCCTGCCTGTAACTGCCGGGTCAGGGTCTGTACCAGCTCAATCTCAGCTCCGGTTTCAGCGGGCCTCAGGCTGTGATCAATATAGACGGCGATGAATCTGATGAGAGGCAGGGCGGAGCAGAGGATATGGAGCAGGGCCACGGAGTCCGGGCCGCCGGATACTCCGACGATTACCGTGTCGCCGGGTTGTGCCAGGGCCTGCGTGGCAACAAGGGTCGCGATTCGCTGACGCAGGATTATGGGAGGTGTGGGCTGTTTCAACGGGTTCTGTTCTGGTTGTTATTTTTTGAGGGTTGCCAGGATCTTTTGCAGGGAAGACCTGGCATCGCCAAAGAGCATCATGGTGTTGTCCATCGAGAAAAGCTCATTGTCAATGCCTGCAAAACCAACATTCAGGGAGCGTTTGAGCACTATCACCGTCCTTGCCTTTTCCACATCGAGCACCGGCATCCCGTAGATGGGGCTGGCGGGGTTGGTCTTGGCCGCAGGATTGACCACGTCGTTGGCGCCGATCACCAGGACCACATCGGTGGCGGCGAAATCATCGTTGATATCGTCCATGGCAAAAAGCTGTTCATAGGGGACATCGGCCTCGGCCAGCAGGACATTCATGTGGCCGGGCATCCGGCCGGCCACTGGGTGAATGGCGTAACGGACCTCGATCCCATGTTCGCCCAGATAATCGGCAAGTTCCCGGGTGGCGTGCTGGGCCTGGGCTGCAGCCATGCCGTATCCGGGGACAATGATCAGTGATTGGGCATTGGCCAGGATCGTGGCCACATCCTCAACTTCCCCCCCCTTCATCGTTTGGGCTGGGATCTCACCGGTTGCGGTTGCGGATTCGTCCACCTTGCCAAAGGCGCTGAACAGGACATTAGCCAGTGAGCGGTTCATGGCATCGCACATGATCTTGGTCAGGAAGATGCCGGAGGCCCCGACCAAGGAGCCGGTAATGATCAGGGCATTATTGCTCAGGGCGAAACCGGTCATGGAAACGGCGAGGCCCGAATAGGAGTTGAGCAGGCAGATAATAACCGGCATGTCGGCCCCGCCGATGGGGATGACCGCCAGCACGCCAAGCCCTAAGGAGAGGACAAGGACGCCGGCGATGGTCAGAATATTGGTGGAATCCTGAAAGACGAGCCAGGAAAGGGCAACTGTGGCCAGGACAATGAGGCCATTAATGATCTGCTGCCCCGGATAGGTGACGGGGCGGGTGGGGATCAACCCTTGAAGTTTGGCATAGGCCATGAGGGAACCGGTGAAGGTCAGGCCGCCGATGATGAGGGACAGCAGGAGAGTGAGTAGGGTAAAAGGGACAAATCCCGTGCTGTTGCCATGGAATTCGGCCAGGGCAACCAGGGCGGAGGCGGCCCCGCCGCAGCCGTTAAGCAGGCCCACCATCTCGGGCATGGCAGTCATCTTCACCTTGATGGCAGCATACGCTCCGATAACCGTGCCAATGAAAATCCCGCCAATGATCAGGGTGAAGCCGTTAATTTCCGGGGCGGCCAGGGTCGCGCCAATGGCTGCGGCCATTCCGATCATGGACAGGAAATTGCCCTTTTTGGCGGTGTCGGGTGAACTCAGATATTTGATGCCGACCATGAACAGGGTGGCGGCAAGCAGATAGATGAGATTGATAATGTGTTGAGACATGGGGTGTCCACTTTTTTGTGTTTATATGAAGGCTGTCTTGGTACGTGAACATGTTGATTGGCGCGAGGATGTCTGAACCTTACTTCTGTCATTTCGACCGGCAGGGAGAAATCTTTTCCCGTGGGTCAGAAAACCATTCTGAACTTAAATCTTGCCAATTAGGATTAGAACGTACGACCAGATTGTCTTTTTTTTCACGTCGCCATTTCTTGATTTCTTTTTCTCTGGATATAGCGGCCACTACATCATTGGTTTCTTCATAATATACCAACTTGCTGACGTTGTATTTTTTGGTAAATCCCTCAATCAATTTCTTTTTATGTTCGTAAACACGCCGTATGAGATTATTGGTAACGCCAACGTAAATAACTTTATGGTTCCAATTGGTGAGCAGGTAAACAAAATATTGTCGTTCAAAGGGCACAAGATTTCTCCCGCTGGTCGAAATGACAAAAAAAGAATTTCAAAACTATTGCAACAGGCTTTCTGGAATATCTTTTCATAACATCCATTATTCGTCTTTTCCCTCTATTTCTTGAACATCTGCAGCATCCGGTGGGTCACCAGATAGCCGCCAACCACATTGATGGTGGCAAGAATGACGGCCAGAAAACCGATAACGGAGATGGAGTTGAATGATTCCGGGTGTCCCGTGGCCAGCAGGGCGCCGAGGATGGCAATGCCGGAGATGGCATTGGAGCCCGACATCAGCGGGGTGTGCAGGGTCGGCGGCACCTTGGCGATAAGTTCCGCCCCGGCAAAACAGGCCAGGACAAAAATGGTCAAGCCGATGATGATTGTTCCGGTATCCATTTTCTTCTCCTCGGAATCTGCTGTTATTGTGATTTACCAGCCATCAGTCTGCTGGTCAGTTCGTGGAACACCTTGCCGTCTTTGGTGACTAGAGAGCCCCTGGTGATCTCATCATTCATGTCCATCCTGAAACCCTTTTCGTCGCAGAGATAGAGGAGGAACTTTTCGACATTTCGGGAAAACATCTGGCTGGCATGGAAGGCCATGGTGGATGGCAGGTTAGGGTGGCCGATGATTGTCACCCCATGGGCGACAATGGTCTGGCCGGGCTGGGTCAGGGCGCAGTTGCCGCCCATCTCGGCGGCAAGATCAACGATGACCGAGCCCGGCTTCATGCTTTGCACCTGTTCCTTGCTGATCAGGATGGGTGCCTTGCGGCCAGGCAGCAGGGCGGTGGGGATGACCACATCCGACTTGGCAATGTGCCTGCTGATCAGCTCCGCCTGTTTCTCTTTGTATTCGTCCGACATCTCTTTGGCATAGCCGCCGCCCCCGGAACCGTCCTCACTGACCGGGACCTCAATAAATTTGGCGCCCACCGAGCGGACCTGCTCCTTGACCTCGGGCCGGACATCAAAGGCCTCGACCACGCCGCCCAGCCGTTTGGCGGTGGCGCAGGCCATGAGTCCGGCAACACCGGCGCCAAGGACCAGCACCTTGGCTGGGGAAACGGTGCCGGCGGCGGTCATGAGCATGGGAAAGAAACGGTTGATGGTATCGGCGGCCAGCAGCACCGCCTTGTAGCCGGCGATAGTGCTCATCGAGCTGAGCACATCCATGGATTGGGCGAGGGTGGTGCGGGGGATGATATCGAGCCCAAAGGCGGTGATCTGTTTTGCCGTAAGCGTTCTTACCAGATCGTGTCTGAGGGTCGGTTGGAGGATGGCGATGAGGACACTGCTGTCTTTCAGCATCACGGCCTCTTCCAGGGACGGGGGCCGGACCTTGACCACGCAATCGGCCTGAGCGGCCAACTCCTGGAGGGAGCTCACCAGGGTGGCGCCGACCTGTTCGTATTCCTGGTCGCTGTAGCCGGCACTGCTCCCCGCGCCAGCCTCGACTAGGAGAGTAAACCCTTTCTGCGTTAAGCGTTTGATCGAATCAGGGATGAGCGCGACCCGGTTTTCCCCTTCTTCTGTTTCCTTCAGGACGGCGAGTTTCATTATCAGTTGTGGGGTTGAGTTGGGAAGACATGAAGCTGCGGCTGTCAGTTTGGTCTGATCGTCTCCTGTAATTGCGCAAGCAGGCGGCTGTGGATATTGTCAAAACCGCCGTTGGAGAGGATGGCGACTACATCCCCTTTTTTCAAGATGGTCATGAGATGGGCAATGATGGAGTCGGTATCACCAAAACTCAGGGCCTGCAGGCCGCGTTTCCGCAGATCGGCGGCCAGTTGCTCGGATGAAAACAGTTCTTCTGTCGGGACATTATCGAGGGGGATTGGTCTGCGGATTACGATCAGGTCGGCGGCGTCAAAGGCGCTCACGTAGTCCTGCTGGAAGATGGCCCTACGCGAGGAGTTGGTCCGTGGTTCAAAGACCGTGACCAGTCGCTGGTTCGTATAGGCTGCTTTCAGAGCGCCCAGGGTCTCCCGCACAGCGGTGGGATGGTGGGCAAAATCGTCGATGACGGTGATCCCGGCCTCCACGCCGCGTACCTCCTGGCGGCGTTTGACCCCGCCAAAGCTTGCGAGCGCGGTGTTGATCTGTGCCGGAGCAAGACCGATCCGGTGGAGAACGGCGGTGACAGCCAGGCTGTTGAGGCAGTTGTGGCGGCCAGGCATGCGAACTGCCAGCTCGGCCCAGTCTTGACCTTTATGCCGGACCTGGAACCGGGTCATCCCTTGGTCGGCGCGGACATCGGCAAGTGACCAGGTAAGCTCGGGACGGAATCCATAGCCTTGGACCTCGCAGGGGGCATCGGCAACAATCTCGGCCACGTTCGGGTCGTCGAGATGGGCGATGATCAGGCCGTCTTTCGGCAGCAGGGCCACAAATTTGCGGAAGGAGCGCTTGATGGCGTCGAGATCGGCGAAGATGTCGGCGTGATCAAATTCCACCGAGGTGATGATGGCGATCTGGGGTCGATAATGGAGAAACTTGGAACCCTTGTCAAAGAAGGCGGTATCGTACTCGTCGCCTTCCGCTACAAAATGGGGGCCATGACCGAGGCGGAAATTGGCCTCAAATTCGCGGACAATGCCGCCGATCATGAAGGAGGGATCAAGACCTGCCTGATGGAGTGCTGAGGCCAGCAGCGAAGAGGTTGTGGTCTTGCCGTGGGTGCCGGTCACTACCAGCGAGGTGCGGGAGCTGATAAAGAAATGGGCCAGGGCCTGGGGGAAGGAAAGATACGTGATGGCGGCGGCGGCCAACCCTTGGGCCTCCGGGTTCTTGCGGGTGATGACATTGCCGACGATGACCAGGTCAGGGCGCGGGGCAAGGTTTTGCGGGCCATAGCCGCTGGCGGCCTCAATCCCTTGCCCCTTGAGGAAATCAGACATGGGCGGATAGACCCCGCTGTCGGAACCGGTTACCGTGAACCCGGATGCCTTCAGCATTCCGGCCAGCGCCGCCATGCCGGTGCCGCAGATCCCCATGATATGGATGTGGCGGATTTGCTCAGGCGCCGCATTGAGCTTCGGGTCCAGTTCCATCATGGCTTGCGTACCGTTTTCTTGATCGTATTGTAGATGTTGTCAAAGGTCTGTTCAAAGGTGGTAGGCGTCAGTCGGCCTACCTCAATGAATTTAATGGTAATTTCCTTGGCAACCTTGAGCAGAGTCTCATCAGAGACAGGCCGGTCGGAATGGGTGTCAGCGGTTCTTTCTGGCATGATTTCAGGATTATTTGAAGAAGATTAAATTGTTTCGTAATGATGGTGAAGTTGCTTTCAGCCTTCAATCAACTGATGCCGCCTCTGCCGGGGGAAGAAGGCCAATTCGTCACGAGACGGCAGAGGCGGGGTTGCAGAAATAACGGTCAAGCCATCCCTGTATCTCTTAATTTTTACTGTAGTTGGCCCAGTTTTGCCAGAGCAATTTTATGAATGTGGTCAGGAGCTCTGGAAAATGGTAAAGAAAGTTGTTTGGGGGTGTTTTTACAGCGGCTATTATTGACAATCTCGCAAAAAATCCAAACTGTCACAATGTCATTTCGACCATCGGGAGAAATCTTAATAGTACCCAGTGCTTAAGAAGAAAGATTTCTCCCTGCCGGTCGAAATGACAGGCTTTTTTTGACTTTTTTCGAGACCATCATTATTGAGGGAAGGAACAAATGGGAATGCGTGAATTGATTGGGGCCAGCGTTTTATTTGGCGGTCTGCCGGAAGAACAGCTTGACGCGATTGTGAAGATTGTTGTGGAAAAGAAGTTTGGCAAGGGGGAAACGATATTCTTTGAAGGGGATCCCGGCAATGGCTTTTATATGGTTGCTGAAGGGAAGGTGAAGATCTTCAAGATGTCCTTTGCCGGCAAGGAACAGATCCTCCATATCTTTGGGCCGGGTGAGCCTTTCGGCGAGGTGCCGGTCTTTCACGGACAACCATTTCCGGCCAGCGCTGAAACCCTGGTGAAGAGCACCTTGATTTTTTTCCCCAGGGAAAAATTTATTGCCCTGGTCCACGAAAATCCTTCTCTTGCCCTGAATATGCTGGCCGTCCTGTCAATGCGTCTGCGCCGCTTTGTGACCCAGATCGAGAACCTCTCCTTGAAGGAAGTGCCGGCAAGGATTGCCGGCTATCTGTTGTATCTGCTTGAAGAACAGGGGAGTAAAGACAGTGTTGAACTGGAGATATCCAAGGGGCAACTGGCAAGCTTGCTGGGAACTATTCCTGAAACCCTCTCCAGGATCTTTGCCAAGATGAGTGACGAGGGACTTATTGCCGTCGATGGCAAAAAGATCCGTATTCTTGACCGGAAGGCCTTGGCAGAGAGGTAGGTGTTTAGGGACTCAGGAAATACTCATCTGCCATTTCGTTTCCCATCTTCGAGTCATCAGAGTGTTTTTCTGTTTTTGACGGCCTTCTTGTCAATTTTGGCATATTCCTTTCTTACAACTTTAGTATTTTCCTTTTTCACAACTTTAATCTCTTCTCTCTTTGCAATGCTAACATCTTCTTTCTTCGCAACTGTTACAACAGAAGCGTATTCCTTCTTCTCGGGCTGAGCAGGTGCGGTCAGGTCGCTGCCAAAGAGGAGGGGGCGAAAGGTGTGAAAGGCGTATCGTTTTTCTTCCACCGTGACCATAGGCGGATTCCGGTGTCCCTGGAAATAATCATACCCCTGTTTCAGGTTTTCCCAGAAGGGGATCCATGGAGATTTGTCGTTTTGGGCCATCTTGTCCCAGGTCATGTGAAAGGGGAAGATGTGGACGGCAAACTGTTCCTGGCCGCCGCTCATGGCCGCGTCAACAAGGGTGTAGATTTCTTCGATCCGGAAATCGTTCATGGCAAAACAGCCCACGGAGGCGCATTTGCCATGAACCATCAGGGCGCCTCCCGTGCGTTTGTGCAGCCGGTCGAATTCGTTTGGATATCCCAGATTAAAAGACAGATGAAAGTCGCTCCAGGGGTTGAGCGCGGTGGGGCTGACGGTATAGAATCCTTCCGGGCTTTGCAGGTCGCCCTCTTTGAGTTTGGGGCCAAGTTTGCCCGAAAATGTACAGATGGTATAGGTCTTGAAAAGTTCATAGGTGAAATCTTTTTTTACCCAGACCTCCAGCTCTTTCTCTTCCTTGAAGATGCGCATAAAGATCGGTTGGCCCAGATGCATATTTTTTTTCTGCATCTCCTCTGCCAATTGTGGTTCCAGACGCTGATAGGCCTCTTTCGAGATTTCGCTTCGGGGTATTATTGTGCCTCCCTCTGCCTGTGCAGATACGGCACAGAGAAGGGAAAGGAAACAGATCGTAAGGAGCTGGAGGATTGGTGTTGGCGAGAGTAGAGAAGACATAGCGGCAAGTAATGGTAGAATCCAGGTTGAGTCTGAAAGTGGAGTGGCACAGGGGACACCCACCACCAAATTGTACCTATTGAGTCTCTTGCAAAATGATCTTTTCGCCCAAACTCTTCGTTATGCTCAAAAATTTATCCTCGGAATATCAGCTATATGCCTGCGGTAAAATTTTTCGCATGCCTCGATTTTGGGACGAAAATCTTCATTTTGCAAAAGACTCTACTTATAAAAGATATAAATCAGGAAACAAAGAGAATGTCCAGAAAAAAGAACAATTAGAGGAAGATAGTTCGGGTGTCAGGAGGGAAAACCCACGAAGGTAGGGGGAGAGGGAATCAGTAAAAGAGGGTGTTGATCAGCGATTTTCGTGGCGGGTCAACCTCATCACCTGAGCTTGACGGTTGCCGTTGGAGTCCAAACATGGCCAGGACATTATCATCCATGCAGAGCCGGTAATCGTAGGAAGAGATAATGGTTCGATCTTTTGGGTTGATAAGCCGGGCGGAGATATACATGACACGTTCGGTGTAGGAATAGGTTCCCACCAGGATGGCCTGGGCCACAAGCGATTGCTTGGCGTCGAGATCCCGGAGATTGCGGGAAAGCATGGTCTCGCCGGATTGTTCCTGCATAAGCAGGGACTGGCGCAGTTTGAGCTCTTTGGCCGTATAATTAAGCTGGACCAGGCGTGAAGTGATGTGCTCCTGGAGAATCCGGCCGAATCGTGAGGTCTCTTTCAGGTTGTCATTGTTGACAAAGGTGGTGGTCAGGATGGGCAGATCCGGCTGCCGGGGCATCAGCGGCGGAAAGGCATCTTGGGTCAGCTTGTCGGTGATTTTCTCGGCCAGGGTGATCAGGTTTTGCTCGGCGCCTAACTGTTGTTCCAGTCTGGTGCAGTTAAATGCGGAGCAGCCAGCCAGTAAAAGGGACAGGGTAATAGCCAGGAGCAAACGTTGAAAGATGATGGCTGGGTAAGTATGCATGGCGAGTCAGGGATCAGGAGTCAAAGTAAGGTGGTCAATGGCCGGTAATCTGGATTTCTTTGCTCTGGGTGGTGTTTTGATAATGCCAGAAGTCTAAATCGTTAATGTAATAAATATCCGAGGATCTGAACAGGTATTTGTTCCCTGAAATCATGGAAGTGGTGATGATTATTTCATACTGGCCGGCATCATTGGTATAAGAACTGGCCAGATCCATGAATCCGGCCGCAGCAACCGCCTGCACGTCGAAAGAGGACCACCGCAGTACGGAAACGGCTGCGGTCAGGGCGGTTAGAACTCCGGGTGGGCGGGCGGCCGTGCGTTTGTCGCGATGATAGACGACCTGGACCTTGTAGTTGACGATAATCGACTTCGGATCTTCATTGGCGCTGGTGGGCACCCCAAAATGAACGAGCTGGGTGATCAGAAGATCACGGAAGCCTTCATTGAATTGTGTGGTTTCGCCGGGCTGACAGGGGGTGTTTTCAGTGCCGCAGGTTGTTCTGACAAAAATTGGGGCACTGGAATAATTGTTCTGTTGCAAAGTGTTGGTGATCTGGTTGGCCACGTCATTGGCCAGGACATCCCAGTGATGGGCGGCCTGCATCTTTTGCTGTTCAGTGTAGTCATAGGTGACTGGCTGCGGAATACGGGTGCATCCATTGGTGCCGAGGATAAAAAGACAGATAAGAGTGGTGAAAACGATAGGGCGCATGGCCGATTCTCCAATGAAATGATTCTATAGTGACAGAACTGTATCGGATGCGGCCCAGAAAAGTAAAGGAAAAAGGATGGGCAAATTTTGTCCTGATGGTATCAATCTGGTACCCATGCGCCGCATGGGTACCCATCCGCGCCTGTGTCGCAGGCCCGATGTTAAAGTCGGTTTGAGGCATGAAGGAAAATACTGGATGCGGCGCATCCAGACTGCATTCCCATGCGGCGCATTGGAACGAGATATAACGAGATATAACAACCAATTTTTTTTATCATAACCGGAGGCGCTTGTGAAAAAATCATTCTTCTTGTTTGCTGCGTTGTTTTCTGTCACGGTGTGCGGTGTGGCCAATGCCGGGAACGAGACGCTTCCGGCCATCTATCATATCCTCTTTCTTGCACCCAGGACCCTGGCCGGGCCGAGTGTTTCCGGTACCACAGATACGACCACCACACTATCGGCGACGATCAACAAAAATGGAACTGGTCACTCTCTGGTGCGTCTGCTTGCCGAGGCCGAGCCGACGGTGGCCGAGGTGCTGGCCGGGACATCTTTTGCCATGATTGCCAATATCCAGGCCACGCAGCCCATTACCGGGCTGACCGTTTTTACTGCCTACAAACTCTATTTTGTGGCTAAAAGTTCATCAAACAAGGTGCAATCGACAGTGCAGAATATTGCCTTTAAGACCAGCAACGATGGATTCACCCCTGCCCTCAACGATACCGGCATCACTTGGGGTGGCAGTTATCCCAGTGGGAATAATACCGGTTGCACCGGCGAGGAGATCGGTGCCCAGGACTGCTCGCATGGCCGCGACTTTACCCATAACGACGATTCGGACGGCCATGCCGGTTTCAGCTTTACCAAGCTGGCCGGCAACGGAACGCCGCTGGCAAATCAGGCCGTTGATTATGCCACCACCCCCTGGGCCTGCGTCCAGGATAATGTCACCGGCCTTGTTTGGGAGGTGAAGACCGCAGATGGCGGCCTCCATGATCAGAATGACGCTTATTACTGGTATAACACCAATCCCGCCACCAACGGCGGGGCGGATGGCTATGCCGATCCCGGCGCCACCTGTGAGGGCTATGTCAGCGGTGATACCGCCACTTATTGCAACACCCAGGCCTATGTGGATCGGGTCAATGACGCCGGCTGGTGCGGGAAAAGCGACTGGCGTATGCCGACCCGTACGGAACTTTTGGGTATTGTTTCTTTTGATCGCGTGACCCCGGCCATTGATACGGCGTATTTTCCTAATACCCCAGCTTATTCGGTTGTCTGGTCTGGGTCTCCCTATGCCAACGGTTCGGGCTACGCGTGGTATGTCTATTTCAGTGTTGGCAACTCATACAGCAATTATCGCGGCATCGATTTTCAGGTGCGGTTAGTGCGCGGCGGACAGTGACTTTTGTGTTTTTTTTATTTCTGGTTCCCGTCTGAGCCGCATGGGAACGATGCAAATCAGGAAAATGAGTTGATACGGTAATGGAGCATAAACAGCGTTTACCCATCTGGCGGGATGCCAATCGCTTATTGTTGGAGATAGAACAGGCCGTGCGCGGGTTTCCCCGGTATCATAAGTATGCAGTGGGAACGGACATGCGGCGGCAGGCTATGATTATTTGCCGCCTTTTGGTACGGGCCCAATCCTGGTTCCCATGCGCCGCATGGGAACCCACCCGTGCCTGCGTCGCAGGCCTGAGGGAATAGAGGATTGACCGAGGCATGAGATAGAAACTGGATGCGGCGCATCCAGACTGCATTCCCATGCGGCGCATGGGAACGAGAAAGAGCAAAGACTTCGGAATTAGTTTTGTCGGTGTCCTGGTTCCCATGCGCCGCATGGGAACCTATCCGCGCCTGCGTCGCAGGCATACAACGTAACACTGAAAACAGGAGCAACATCATAGGCCGTAGCCGTTACACCATAACCGATACCAGCGCGCCTCATTTCCTGACCTTCACCGTGCTCAACTGGCTTCCCGTCTTTACCCGGCCCGGCACAGTCCGGATCATCCTTGATGCCCTGGCCTGGCGGCAGCAGAACAAGGGTGTTAAAGTCTATGGGTATGTGATCCTGGAAAATCACATGCACTGCATTTTGGAGGCCGACGATTTGTCTCGGCAACTGCACGATTTCAAGGCGTTCACCGCCACTGCCATTTTGCACTCTTTGCAAGAAAGCAAGGCGGAGCGGATATTGGAGCTGCTGGCATTTTTCAAGAAGGCCCACAAGACAGACTCCCACTATCAGTTCTGGGAAGAGGGGAGCCACCCGCAACTCTTGCAGAATGAAGAGATGTTGCGGCAAAAACTGGACTATATTCATCTCAATCCGGTCAAGCGAGGGTATGTGGAAGAAGCGGTTCATTGGCGATATTCCAGCGCCCGGAATTATGAAGGGCAGGAAGGGTTGATTCCGGTCTATACCGATTGGTTGAGTTGAATGGGATGGGATGCGACGCATGGGAACCCCTCCGCGCCTGCGTCGCAGGCGCGAGAGCATCATGAAATACAGAGCGGCATGAGTCAAAAGCAGGATGCGGCGCATCCAGGATGCATTCCCATGCGGCGCATGGGAACGAGAGCTACGAGAGCTTCGGGGCATTCTTCCCAGGCCATAAATCCTCGTTTAGTTGTCAGTAAAGTTATCGTTCGCCAACAGGGATACCTGAAAGGCGGGCTTCGTCGCCGGTGTATCGAGTCAATAACCCTTCCCCCTTTCTCTCAAACAGGAGTCTTATTATGCGGACAAGTCTCACCCTGATTTTTATTCTTTCCTCTCTGGCCATCGTTCCTGGAGTGAGTGGTCAGACCTGCAACACCACCTCTATCACGGCCACTATCCCGGACAGTCAATTGACCGACAATGGCGATGGTACCATTACTGATAGCAAAACCGGTCTGATGTGGAAGAAATGTATGGAAGGTGTTACAGGAAATTTGTGTGACACCGGGGTTGCCACCACCTTTACCTGGCAGACTGCCTTGCAGCAACCTGGGGTGGTCAATGGTGGCGGCTTTGCCACTCACCAGGACTGGCGTCTGCCTAACATCAAGGAACTGACTTCCATTGTCGAGGAGCAGTGTTATGACCCAAGTATCAATCTGAACCGGTTTCCCAATACGCCAAGTTCGGTTGTCTGGTCTGGGTCTCCCTTTGCCTACTATTCGGACAGCGCGTGGGTTGTCAATTTCTATTATGGCAGCTCGTTCAACGGTGATCGCAGCTACGGTGATCAGGTGCGGTTAGTGCGTGGCGGACAGTGACTTTTGGGTTTTTCTGGTTTGCTGTGGCGGCTGCCTGGCAGCGAGTTGCGAGCTGCCTGGTTTCCTTTTTCCCTCTGCTGGTTCCTTCCTGGTTCCCATGCGCCGCATGGGAACCGCTTCTTGTATATGTTGCCCCTCCTAAAAAAATAATCGACTGACATCTTTCTCTTTCTGCTCTTGCCTGTTTGTTATAAAATGTTATAATTGCTTTTATGAATGAAATTCTCTGGCATAATCGCGCACGCAAGCAGATAAAATTGATCCCAACAAAAGAGCGGGAGACAATCCATGATCGTATTGATCTTCTTGCCGGTTTTCCCGATGTTGCCGGGGTTGATGTCAAACCGCTGACCGGCCATCCTGACCGGCCATCAGTACGGGTATCGCTTGCGTGTCGGCAGGTACAGGATTTTGTTTGATTACAAAATGGCGTCAAGGTTATCAGCATTCAGGAGGTAAAAAAAAGAGATGAACGCACATATTGAACCCCAGATTATCAGTTTCGGCGGCAAACCTGCTTTTGCCGTCATTCCGTGGGATGAATATCAGATGTTGATCAGCAACAGGCAGGAGCTTGATATCTGGTTTCCCAATGATGTGGTAAAGGCTAATAGTAGAGGAGTAAGCCTGATTACAGCCTGGCGTGAGCATTTCGAAATGACTCAGGCTGAGCTTGCAGCGAAGTGTGAGATGAAACAGGCATCCATTGCCAGATTAGAAAAGGGCCATGCCGGGGCGCGGAGATCAACCCTTGCCAGAATCGCAGCGGCCATGGGGATTATGGTCGAGCAGTTAATCGAGTAGTTCAGGTGCGGTTTTTTCTGGTTCCCATACGGTGCATGGGAACCAGAGCAGAGCAAAAGTTGTTCTCTTAATTTCCAATCATTTTTCCCATTTACATTTTTCTTTTTGAACAAAGAGCAAATCAGGTAGTAAAAGGCACAATGCCGGCTAATGAATCCCCCGCCGCCTTTTCAGCCTCTTCGGTGTCATAATCGGCCTGCAATCCAAGCCAGAATTTCGATGTTGTGCCAAATGCACGTGAGAGCCGCAGGGCGGTATCGGCTGTAATTGAGCGTTTTCCTGCACAAATCTCGCTGATGCGCATGGCCGAAACATTGATGGTTTTGGCTAGTCGGTATTGACTAATCTCCATTGGTTTCAGAAATTCTTCTCGCAGTATTTCTCCGGGGTGGATATTTGGCAGTCTGTCCATGGTTGTCTCCTTTAATGATAATTGCAAATCTCGACCCGGTCCGCATTGTCATCTGTCCAAACAAAGCACACTCGCCATTGATCATTGATCCTGAAAACGGCAGTTAGACACGGTTATTTTGCAATAACTTATTGTATTGCTAAGCTTTTCCCTCACCCCGACCCTCTCCTAAAAGGAGAGGGAGTTTTTGGCCCTTCTCCCTGAGGGAGAAGGGGTGGGATGAGGGGGAACTATATGTGTATTATGAGGCAACCGCCATTTTTAGGTTAAAAAGAGGGGAACATTCAAGATAAACCATTCTCGCCCATGAGATCCTACTACCAGAACTTCGTGAGCAGCTGGTCACCGGCAGCTTTTTGATGATTTGTTGTTCTCTTTCCTCTTCCTGTCCTGGTTCCAGGTGAGAAAAAGCAAAAAAGGATACCCGAATGCGAAGAACGGGCATCCTTTTTTGCTTTAGAGAAACGGTGCCAGCAGGTTATTTATGGCATTTGGTACATTGATAACCTTTTTCGACATGTTTTTTATGCAACTCCTGGCTGTTGCTCCAGGTTTTCAGGCTATGGCAGGTTTTGCATAAAGTGCTCTTTGCGCTGATAAGCCCTGTGGGTTCACTTCTATGACAGCTTGCACATGCCAGTTTAACCTCGCCGCCATTACTTGCCGCATGCTTGTTGTGCATACTTTCCCATGTTGCGGTCTTTGCGGAATGACAGAGGGTACAGTTTGCGACCTTGGCCGGCCAGGTATGATAACCCAGTTTACCCAGAGGAAGCATCTTGGTGCCGTCAACCGTCTTGCCTGTAGAGGCGTGGCACTCTGTACAGAGCGGGGCCTTGGACTTTGGATCAACACCGTGGGTGATCAGCATCTCGGTATTTGCCTTCACCATGGTGTAAGTGCCGGTCAGGCCCTGATCAGCCATGCCGGCCACTATTGCCTTGTTAAAATCTCCGGTCATGAACATGTCCTTGATTACCGGCGGAATAATCTTGCCGCTTGAGTGCAGAGGCATGACTGACCAGTGGTTTTTGATCGGCACGATCTTGGACTTGCCATCAAACGCCTTGCCATTGGCCCTGGCCATGGTGTAGGTGCCGTCAGCATTTTTCGTGATTATTTCACCTACATTGTAAACGTACGAGGTGCCGTCGAACCAGCGATACTCAGGTTTCGCATTGGCAAGTTTAACCTCAGTGCCAATATAGCCGCCCTGTCCGCCAAAAGAAGCCGGATCCCAGACGGGTTTTAGCCAATCACGGGACATCTCGGTGGCGCCGCCCTTGCTGAATGTGCGAATATGGCAGGTCTGGCAGCCTACCTGGCCCTGGGCATGACGGTTTAAAACGGAGCTTTCGTGAGGCGAAGCAGTATGGCAGGTGGTGCATTTCGGATCACCTGCTTCAGTCTGGCGCAGATCTATGCCGCGGCCACCGATCTTGTGTTTCACGGTTTTATGGCAGGAGATACAGGTCATATTCTTGCCGCCTGCATCGGGGGACATATGCACGTCTTCAGCAAGCGTTGGGTTTTTGGTGCTCAGGCCCATGTCGCCGCGCTTGGTCCAGTCAGCACCGCCGGCCTTGGCATGGCAGCGCAGACAGGAGGTCCGGGTTGGTTTGTGGACGTTTTGGGCCAGAGAGACCATGGTGGTTCCTGCGGGCATGAGCGTGTAGTCGGGCACCGTTGTGTAGTTGCCCAGTGCGTCCTGTTTACCAAAGATGTATGTTTTTACTTTGCCAAAGATATCGGTGACGGTTACGGGTTTGGTCGGATCGGCAACAGTCTTGCGCTGATAGGTGTCACTGTGGCACATAAGGCAGTCCACATCATTGACCGTTGGTGGATGCGGGGCGTTGCCGTCGGCGCGTACATGGCAGGCATAGCAGGCGCCCTTAGACGACGGGGCGTAGGTACAGAAGGTGTTGATGCCGCCAACCGCCTTACCAAGAACCTTGCCAGGGGCATTGGTTAACTCTGGTGTTGCTCCTTTCCATTGCATGTGCAGGCTGTTCACCATGTCTTGTGCCTGAACCTGATGACAGGCGATACAGGTCTGCGGGCCATCATATTGGGTAATGGCCAGATGTTGGGGAATGGCACCGCTTGCGTTGCTGGCAAAGAAGGTAAGTGCCGCTGTAGCAAATACTGTTTTTTTCATTTTTTCCTCCCGGTTATTTGTCCTACTGTTTGGTGCTAATACGGCTTTTCAGTCGCTGCCTTTGTCGGCTGTATTGCGAAAAATTGCTCTGTGATGCTATACTGCATTTTGTGTACCAAAATGAGTGGAAGTCGTAACACCTTGATTGTATTATGTTAATATTCCTATATGGGGGTGAATCTGTTTACGCAACTGGTGCAAAAAAATAGTTTGATACAATGAAACAAAGAGATGATTTGGTCTGCCAGGCAAGATGGGAAGTATCTGTATTCAAATTTATGTGTGTTATTTTAATGAGATGTGCGTTGTGGGTTGGGTTGTTGTGGCCGAGTAACCGCAAAAGCAAGTTTTCTTGCAGTAAGGTTGTCCGCGTAAGTTTTTTTGCTTGTGCAAAAACTTAAACCTGAAAACGGCAGTTAGACACGGTTGTTTTGCAATAACTTATTGTATTGCTAAGCTTTTCCCTCACCCCGACCCTCTCCCAAAAGGAGAGGGAGTTTTTGGCCCTTCTCCCTGAGGGAGAAGGGGTGGGATGAGGGGGAACTATATGTGTATTATGAGGCAACCGCCATTTTTAGGTTAAAAAGAGGGGAAC
>JAUSAB010000058.1 GCA_030653035.1 Desulfocapsaceae bacterium
CACAATTTTACAGGTATTGAGCGTGACCATCTTTGAACGAATGCCATTATTACAGGCACTTACAAAAGAAGATTACATAACCAAGGTCGAGCCTAAGAGTAACCAGTTGTTATTGTTTGATTAAACGTTGGGACACTAGTGGTTGATCTTAATGATTGCAAGCAACAAATATTCTCTTATTGCAGACCGTGTCAAATTATTGCCCGATCGGGTAATTGCTTTATTGATGTCAGACAAGATGTCCTCAAGATTTTCACACTGTCTTAAATCTGCCTTTTTATCATATACAACATCATCGATAACCGAATGTGCTGTTTGGATGTTTTCATTCGAGCAAGGACAAGTACATAAACGGCTTCCTTGATACATTTGTCCGCCACCCCAAACATATTCGTCACTTCTGTATGGTATTGAAAAGCCGTAGTTGTTACTTGTTGGGTAGAATCCATGATTTAGGTTTTGGCACTCTGTATGCCTTGTAACAACATAGAGCCCGAAATTTCGAGCAGCATTAAGGTATTTAGAAAAGAGCTTTTCTAGTTTTCCTTTTGAGACCCAGTTCGGCGTGGTGTTATCCCATGCGAAGCTGTGACTTGCATTCTCGACCCCTGAAATAATTTCGAGAATTTCCGATCGTAAAGCGGTGTAATATTCAAAATATTCCATATGTCCTTTTTGATGCATAACGGTGAAATAACCTACCGGCTGACACGCTGCCCTCTTTGAGAACGCACTTTATTCCGGTCAGGTTTATTGACTTGGAAGAACTTATTGCGTTTTTTTTTCTGTTTTTTCGATGCCTTTGATTTCCATAACCAGCTCATCTTCTTCAAACAAATTAATTTCAACGTTCTGTCCCATATTCTTTCCAACGTATTGTTGAGATGCTGCTACAAGGATTGGAAAGATCCGGCGAAGATCTCCGCTTGACCCGGAACTTGTGACAGTAGTTTTCCATAACTGAACTTCATTATTTGATTTTTTGTACTCATCTAGGTCTCTAGCGTCCAAAACCATGTATCGGAAGTATGTTATGTCTGAACCAATGCGGGTTGTGCTACCAGTGATACCATAGGTTGGCGTATAAGTTGTTGTGCCCGAATATGAGCCATGGCCACCGTGCGACTTTACGGTTCCGGTTGTATAGGAAGAAGAAACCCCTGTTTGCCCCCACGTTGGCATTGAGTATGAGTATTGATGTTCTTGAGGCTCACCAATGCCGTAAGCAAGAAAAATTACGGTATTGGCTTTCTCGTGTGATTCCGCAGGCGTGAATCCCTGTTTAATGAGCGCGCGATTTACGTAGGTTGCATATTCTTTGAACTGCAAATCCTCTAACTTGGTATCTTTGTTACCGGGCAACAGAACATATGAGTTCTTGTTAGTTATTGTGCCACTGATAGATTCAATCTTTACTATGAATGGAGTTTTCGTGTCGGCACACCCAGATATAAGGAGTATTCCCAGGAGAATGGCTGTTAGTGCAATATTGGATTTCATTGTTACCTCAACTTTTGAGTTCTAACAGCGCAGAGCCGCGTCAGCAGTTCTGGCGCTATCAGTGTATTAGGCAGAATGAGCCAATATTGTGCTAGGCGGATTCTGTCTAGTATCTTTCTTGAATCTTGAACCGTCCGTGTTTTTTTCAACATATTCAGTGCCAACCTTAATCGGTTAATCAAAAACTGACTATTAGGTTTTTCCTGACAGTGTCAGATTTAAGCAAATCTGATTTGAAGAATTGTCAGATCGAATTTGAGTTACTACATGTTATTTTATTTTGTTAAGAAGAAGTAGTAATATCGGAGCGATGCCTTTATGCTTTCCATTTGCCTCCGGGTTGAAGGTTGGATCCACCGTGCCGTCAGCATTGAGGCGGGCTATATTATACCTGGCCTGACCGCCGATGATGGCGAAAAAACCACCGACGAGGATCTTGCCGTCGGCCTGTACGACTATGGCATGGACAATGTTAAGTGCATCCGGGTTGAAGGTTGTGTCCGCCGTGCCGTCAGAATTGAGACGGGCTATATAGTTCCTGGCCTGACCGCCGATGGTCTCGAACAAACCGCCGACGAGGATCTTGCCGTCGGCCTGCATGGCTATGGACTTAACATAGTAATTTGCATTGGGGTTGAAGATTGTATCCACCGTGCCGTCAGCATTGAGGCGGGCTATATAGTTCCTGGCCTGACCGCCGATAGAGGTGAAAAACCCACCGACGAGGATCTTACCGTCGGCCTGCATGGTTATGGATACGACACCATCATTTGCACCTGGGTTGAAAGTTGTATCCACCGTGCCATCAGCATGGAGTCGGGCTATATTATTTCTGGCCTGACCGTCGATAGAGGTGAAAAAACCACCGACGAGGATCTTGCTGTCGGTCTGTACGGATATCCCAAAAACACTGTTATCTACATTGGGGTTGAAGGTCGTGTCCGCCGTGCCGTCAGTATTGAGGCGGGCTATATTATTCCTGGTCCGACCGCTGATGGTGGTGAACCAACCACCGACGAGGATCTTGCCGTCGGCCTGTACGGATATCGAAGAAACACTGTTGTTTGCATTGGGGTTGAAGGTTGTATCCGCCGTGCCATCAGCATTGAGGCGGGCTATATTGTTCCTGGCCTGACCGCCGATGATGCTGAATTCACCACCGACGAGGATTTTGCCGTCACCCTGCACTGCTATGGATCTGATCCAGTCATTTGCATTGGGGTTGAAGGTTGTATCCACCGTGCCATCAGCATTAAGGCGGGCTATATTATTCCTGGCCTGACCGCCGATGATGGTGAATTCACCACCGACGAGGATCTTGCCGTCACCCTGCACTGCTAGGGAATAAGGTGCGGCATGAAGGGTTCCTGAGAAGAATAACAGCATTGGCAAAAGCGCCAAAGACATTATAAAAGCCTGGCTTGTAATGAGCATAATCTTCCTGTTCATTTGCATCCCTTGTTTGAAGGAAAAGGTTCGGAATATTGAGCCTTTTGCAAAATGACAAAAGACTCGATGGAATTCTTATCTGCATAACATATTGAAACCTGATTTGAAGAATTGTCAGATCGAATTTGAGTTACCACCTCTATGAGGTCTCGAAGATACTCGGACATAGTGAACTGAAGACGACTCAACGATATACACATCTCTCACAGGACATGCTTCTGGCCGCAGTCGATGCGGGTGCCAATGCCACCAGCATGAGTTGGGGTACAAGCAGCCAGGAAGAAACAAGGAAATGAAAACCAGACCCCGTCACCCACCCGGCGTCGCCATAGGCTGGGTGTGGGTGATCAGTGAGTCGTCTTTGATGGGTGGATTGAGGCAAAGAACAATATCTTTTTCGAGTGGCCAATGCATACCGAAGCAAGTTGGGATATGTTTGGGTGACGGGTCAAAAAGGAAAAAACAGACCAAACACCTTGAAAACACTAGTCTTTTCGCTCGGCTCGGAAGGTTTGTAGATTACAAGCAGGGCCGGGCCTTCTGGTCATCCGGGACCATTCCCGGTGCCTTTGGCAGGTTGTGCCGCAGGTAGGGGGCAGGAGAAAAGGGACTGTTTTTAGTTGAGTTGAAGGTTGAAGACTGAAGGTTTTTAAGGACACTACAAAGGTGATATTTCACCTTTGTGCCTTCAGTCTATCACTGCACAATTAGGCGGCAGCAGCTTATTAATAGCATTCATAATGTCCTGCACCTCAAACGGCTTGACAATGGCGGCGCTGAATCCATAATCCTGATAATGTGCCATGACCGGATCATTGGAATAGCCGCTGGAGACGATAACTTTGGCCTCAGGATTGATTGCCAGGATCTCTTGCACTGCACTTTCGCCGCCCATGCCGCCGGGAATGGTCAAATCCATGATAATGATATCAAACGGTTTTCCTGAATCACACTCTTTTTTGTAGAGCTCAACCGCTTCATCACCGTTCGCCGCCAGAATTACATCGTGGCCCAACATGAGAAGAATGGCTTTGGCAATATCTCTGACCATTTCTTCATCATCCATGACCATGATTTTTGCCGTATTGGCACTGATCTCGATAGCTGTTTTATGGTTGTCCTTTTTCTGTTCCCTGATTGAGGCCGGAAGATAAAGGGTAAAGGTTGTTCCTTCTCCTGGTTGTGATTCCACGGAGATAGAACCATTATGTTTGGCGATGATGGAATGAGTGACTGCAAGACCCAGACCACTTCCTTCTTCTTTGGTGGTGAAATAGGGGTCAAAGATCTTGTCAATCAGGCTCTTCGGGATACCAATGCCGTTGTCGCTGATGGTGATCTTGATATACTTGTTCGGGACGGGCAAAGATACGCCTGGGATCGCCAGAGAGTCGATGTTTTCGCAGTTGACCTGGATATTCCCCCCGTCCGGCATGGCATGGTTGGCATTGATGATGATATTCTGAATCACTTGACTCATCTGGCCTTTATCAATATCTACAAGCCAGAGGTCTTCAGGCAGGGAATAGCGGCAGGCGACATTGCTGCCGTGCAGGACAAAATCAGCCGATTCCTGGATAATTTCAGCAATTGATGTCGTTTGTTTAACCGGCTCGCCACCTTTGGAAAAGGTGAGAAGTTGCTGGGTGAGGCCTTTCGCTCTAATCGACGCCTTTTCTGCTTCACTCAGCAGTTTGCGTGTTTTTTCCTCCAGATTGCCATCGAGCAGGGCCAGGTTGATATTGCCGAGGATGGCTACCAATATATTATTGAAATCGTGAGCGATACCCCCTGCTAATACGCCAACTGACTCCAACTTCTTGATTTTCACCAGTTCTTCTTCTGTGCGCTGTTTTTCCGTAACATCACGGAAGACCAGGACTACGCCAATGACCCAGCCCGCTCGATCACGGATGGGGGCGGCGCTGTCTGCTATCTTTCGTTCCTTTCCCTCTCTGGCGATCAGGGTGGTATGATTGGCCAGCCCTATGATTTTCCCGGATGCCAGTACCTTTTCTGCCGGATTGTCGCAGGGCTTGCGGGTCTGCTCATGAATAATGTTGAAGATCTCTGTTAATGGCCGGCCCTGTGCCTCTTGCTGGCTCCAGCCGGTCAGCGTTTCGGCCACGGTATTGAGCAGAACGACTCTGCCCCTGGTGTCGGTGGTGATAACCCCGTCACCGATACTGCGCAAGGTAACGGCCAGTTGCTCTCTTTCGGCCGCCAGGTCATCCTCCGCTGCCTTGCGCCGTGTGGTATTGATGGCAATCTCCATGCGGACAAGGCGGCCATCGGTCCATTGAATCGCCTGATCGCGGCATTCATACCACTCCTTAGTCACTGTATTCTGGAATTCCCAGATTACAGTGCCGGTGGGATTGCCATTGGCATCGAGAAGTTTGTTGTTGGTGCAGAATGAACAGGGCCCACTCTGACCTGTTTGCAGGGTTTGCCAGCAGAGCTTGCCGGTGATCTCTCCCCAGATCTCCCTGCCGTATTTATTGATAAATAAAAGTTCATATGTCACCATGTCGGCGACATAGACCAGGGCATCCAGGTTGTCAACCAGGGTCTGAAAGCGGGCAATTGCTGTATTTCTGGCTTCCTCCATCTGCTTGCGTTCGCCGATATCCCGCACTACGGCGATCAGGCGGTCATTATCACCAATTCGCGATAAGCGCATGCTGATCTCAACCCAGAAGATCCGGCCATCCTTGGCGCGGGCATGCCAGTCAAAGACCTGCGGGGTGCCTGCGGTTGCCGTCCGGGTTTTGGCGATGGCCTCGCTTACCGTGTAGGGATGAACGCCGGAGCTGAAGGTGCCGCTGTAGTTACCGATTGCCTCTTCACGGGTGTAGCCGTACATCTCGCACATCCGCAGGTTGACGTCAATAATTTTACTGGTTTCGCAGTCATAGACGAAAATGGCCTCGCCCACTGCATTGAAGATGGCCGC
Organism: Desulfocapsaceae bacterium; assembly: GCA_030653035.1. Taxonomy (GTDB): domain Bacteria; phylum Desulfobacterota; class Desulfobulbia; order Desulfobulbales; family Desulfocapsaceae; genus UBA2270. Next base: position 5,906 of record JAUSAB010000058.1, read on the forward strand.
AAAGCGCATCTCGCTTGCCCGGAGTTCGTTGACATGCGTTGCGACGGCAGCCGCCATGGAGTTGAAGTCGGAAGCAAGGAGGGCAATCTCGTCGTGACCGGAGATGAGGATCTGATCGTTATAGTTACCTTGCGCCACCCGGCGGGTCCCCTCTGTCAATGCCCGGATGTGGCGGGTGACCAGATAACCACCGGTGGCCAGGAGAAGCAGGCTCAGGAGAATCTCGGCTGCCGCAATGAGTCCCCCTTCCCTGACCACTCGGTGTTGTGTGGCCACCATAGCGGCGAGGGAAAGACCAAAGCGCACCGTGCCGACTTCATTGCCGGCGATGGTCAAGGGCAGGCGGACATCGTAGGTGAGATCGGTCAGGGCCTCGGCAATACTGTGGTCTTCCTTAAGAAAGGTCTCCAGACTGAGCTGGCCGGATGAGGCGATGATCTTTCCGGCCGGGTCAAGGATGGCGATATAGTGAATATCGGTGCGTTCGGTGCTGGTCAAGCGGTTGAGGATCGCCGCCACTTCAGCATGATCGCGTTGGAAGACGCGGCCTGCCAGCGCCGCATCAAGCAGCGGTGTAAATGCCTCAAGCCGCGTCTGGGTCTGGGACTTAACCTCTTTGTCGAGCAGATAAAAGCTGTTGACGAGCAAGGCCGAGAGCATGACCAGCTCGACAGTGATGGCGGTGGCCACCAGTTTGAATCGTAACGAACGGTACCAGGGGACGGAACGGGCCTGATCGGTCATTTGGTCACTGTGGTTGCACGAGGACATGGATAAAGGGGGCGGCGCTTTCCATGGTCGCGTCGTCAAGCGGCTGGAAGGATCCGAACTGGCTTTTCTGGAAAAAAGTCTTGCCTGCCTCGGTGTCCTGGAAGCTTAACAGTGAATCGGTCAGCCTGCGGATGGTTGTCTGATCGATTTTGGGGCTGGCCATCACCAGAAAGGACGGGGCCGCAGGTCTGGTGCGGAAGATATCGCGGAGCTGGCGCTGCTGTTCGGCGTTGACATGTTCCCAGTTGTCCCAGAGCAGGGTCGGGGTGGCGCCGACATCTGCCTCACCCAGGAATACCGACTGCACAACGTTGGAAAAGGTGGCAGTTTCAATGACCTCCATATCCTTGTCCAGTATGATTCCTTTTTCGGCGAGTGCTTCCTTGGCCAAAAGGTAGGTTAGGGATCGTCGGTTGCCGACCGTTATCTTCTTGCCGCGGAGATCCTCCAGGCACTTGACACTCGATTCCTGGCGTACCAGAAATACTGCGGCAGTCTTCTGGCCCGATTGCACGACCCGCTGCCAGCCGTCGCGTTTCTCGGCCAGGTATCCCATGTGTGCTGCTGTCAGCACCAGATCGTATTCACCCTTGGTCGTGCGGTCCACATAGCTCATGAAGTCGGGGGCAGAGACGAGGATGACCTGTTTGCCCAGTGCCTCCTCGAGCCGATTACACAGGGGGGAGAGCTGTTCCATCATCTGGTTTGCCGAAATATAAGGGAAGACCCCGAGGGTGAGCGTTTCACCTTGGGGAGCGGCGGGCAGGGTTGGAGGAAACAGAATGGAGAGGGCAAAAATCGCCCACAGAGCGAGTTTTATAATACCATTCATAATGGATCTTCCTTTGCGTCTAAAGGTTATTTAGGCTGAAGGACGGGGAGAGCTGAAGGGCTTGGTAAAAATCTCCTTCAGTCTTCAGCCTGTTCCTTTAGCTTGTTGCTATCTCTGATGCTATCAAAAGGAAAATAATAACACAACATACAGCTTCGCAAAAAATGTTATTCCTTCGTTTCATCAAGGGGGTTCCACACGGGCCCGGTCACAGTATCTATGATCTGGATCCCTTGGCGCAGCAGTTCATCGCGGACATCATCGGCGGCCTGCCAGTCTTTTTCAGCCCTGGCCTTCTCGCGGCGGGCAATCAAGGTGCCTACGCCTGGGGCTAGCGGACAGCCCTTCAGCCGGAAGATCTGGAGGATCTGGTTGATCTTGTTGAAGCTTTCCAGAATATACTTCTTCTGGTCGCTGTCAAGATGGTTGACGTGGAGGATGGGACCCACGGTTTTGATGAATTTGTAGATGGCGCCCATGCCCTTGGAGACGTTGAGGTCATCATCCATAGCCTCAAAGAATTGTTCGGTCATAGTGGAGACAAAGGCGGCGATTTCCGGGTGCGGTTTTCCCGGCGGCAGGCAGAGGAGCTTACAGGTGAACTCATCGATGCGGCGCAGGGCGGTGCGGACGTTGATCAACCGTTTAAAGGAAAAATTCAGCGGTTTGCGGTAGTGAACCGACAGCAGCATGAAACGCAGCTCACGGGGGGTGAAGCCGCGCAGGATCAGATCGTTCAAGGTTACCACATTGCCGGCCTCGGCCGACATCATCTTGCCATCCACCAACAGGAGTTCGGAGTGCAGCCAATATTTAGCCAGGGGCTTGCCGGTCAAGGCCTCGGCAATGGCAATCTCGTTTTCGTGGTGCGGAAAAATGAGGTTCCGGCTGCTGGTGTGGATGTCGAGGGTCTGGCCCAGATAACGGGTCGACATGGCCGAGCATTCGATATGCCAGCCTGGGCGCACATTGCCCCAATCGGTCTCAAAAAAGATCCCCTTCTTCAGTTCCGCCAGGGTGGAGCGTTTGAGCAGGGTGAAGTCGCGGGGGTTGTCCTTTTCATAGTTATCCAGATCAACGGTGTGGCCCAGCTGGATCTTGCTCAGGTCAATGCCTGACAGGCGGCCATAGCGCTTGAACTTGGAGATGTCAAAGTAGATGGAGCCATGTTTTTCATAGGCAAATCCTTTATGAATGAGCTCATGGCTGATCTCGATCATGTCGGCGACATGATCCGATGCCTTGGGGTAGCCGGTGGCCCGTTTGACCCCCAGGCTATCGATGGCCTCCATGAAGCCGTCAATGTATTTGCTGGTGAATTCGGAAAGTGAGACCCCGGCCTTGTTGGCGCCGTCGATGGTATTATCGTCAAGGTCAGTGAAATTCATGTACGAATCGACGGTCAGTCCCTTACTCTCCAGGTAGCGGGTGATCAGATCGGTGACGATGAAACGGCGGCACAGGGAGAGGTTCGGCGCTTCATAGGCGGTTGGCCCGCAAGTGTAAAAGGAGACTTTTCCTTCGGTCTGGGGGGTGAAAACCTCTTTCTTTTTGCTCAGGGTGTTAAAAAAACGCAGTTGCGATTTTTTCTCGCCGGTCTGGATCTTGCGGGTAAACAGGGGTGTGCTCAGATAACGCTCGCCACTGTCGGGGAGCAGGGTGACAATGAATCCATCCTCTAGCTTTTGGGCCAGGTTGATGGCGGCAAAGATGGCGGCGCCACTGCTCATGCCCACCAGCAACCCCTCTTTACGGGCCAGCAGCCTGGCCATGTGAAAGGCGTCTTCATCCACGATATTGACGATCTCGCTGGGTTTGGACTTGTCAAAGATCCCAGGGCGATACGATTCCTTCATGTTCTTCAGCCCCTGGATCTTGTGGCCAAGATAGGGCTCGACCGCGATGATCTTTACATGCGGCTGGTGCTCGCTAAACCAGGCGCACAGTCCCATTACCGTGCCCGAGGTGCCAAGGCTTGCCACGATATGGGTCACCTGACCCTCGGTCTGCTGCCAGATCTCAGGGGCGGTGCCGGTGGAATGGGCCTGCCAGTTGGCCTCATTATTAAACTGATCGGTAAGGAAATAGCGATCCGGGTGTTCACGGGCCATGGCGTAGGCCTTTTCAATGGCCCCGTCGGTGCTGCGGTGGGCCGGGGTCAGTAGGATCTCGGCGCCATAGGCCTGCATGATCTTGCGGCGCTCAAGCGATGCGGATTCGGACATGATCAGCTGGCAGCGGTAGCCTTTGGCGGCGCAGACCATGGCCAGGCCGATGCCGGTATTGCCGCTGGTGGCCTCAAGGACGATCTTGTCAGGGGTGAGTTCGCCGCTTTTTTCGCCGGCCTCAATCATGGTAAGGGCAATTCGCTCTTTGACTGAGCCGCCGGGATTGGAAGACTCCAGTTTGCCATAGAGACGAACCCTGTCATTGGGGCACAGCCGATTGATTCGGATCAGTGGGGTGTTGCCAATGGCCTCTAAAACCGAGTTGTAGAGCATGAGTATTCCTTAGAAATTACGAATTAGAAATTAGAAATTACGAATGCATTACGAATTATGAAGTGAAGTCCAGGATATTTTTTATTCATACTTCGTAAGTAGTAATTCGTAATTGATCGGTCAAGTCCTTTTCTTGGTCAGCCTCTCTGGCAGGAGTGGGACTGGTACCAGAGGCTCATTAAGGCCTCCCGGATTTTTTCGTCCTCAATGCCGGCAATCTGTTTCTGGAAGGAATCCTGGGCGGCCAGGCTGGGCTGGATAAAGTGAACTGTTGGTTTGCTGCGGGCCTCTGGGTTGTTGTCGCTCAGGGTGAAACGGATATCTTCCAGGCGAGAGAGACGGAGTGATTTGTTGACGAGCTCCAGAAGCTGGATCTTCTGGAATTGTAACTGCTGCATCCAGGCGGAATTGGCAACCTCAAGCCAGAGGACATTGCCTACGATCTTCAGGGGGCGGGCGTGAGTGCTGGTGGTCTTGTCAACCAGTTTATCCCAATGCAGGAACACGCTGTGTGTGTCCAGTTGCTGCCGCCATCCTTGTTCGTTGGTAATTCTGGAAAGCAGGGAGGAAACGCTTTGTGGACCTTTATGGCCATCGTCTTTCATCGTTGACACGAGATGTGCTTGGGAATTATGCCGTTGTTCAAAAAATAATTGCAATATTGAGCGCCGTAGTTCTTTGTATGTTATCTGCCAGACGCCTCTCACAGAAACAGCAAAATAAAAGACCTTGTTCTTTCTGTAACGGCTCCTAAAGACTGGCGGTCATAGTGCGGATGTATCTCTGGAGCCCTTGGGCGATTTCTTCGGTCAGGGCGTCCTGGTAGCCCTCTTTCTTCATCTGACTAGCGTCTGTCTTGTTGCTGAGAAAGGCCATTTCAATCAGGATTGCGGGCATTTCTGCGCCGATCAGGACATAGAAAGGGGCCTTTTTGACGCCGAGACTTTTTACCTGTGGATATTTTCTGTCGGAGAGTCCGGAGGAGAGCGCATCCTGCACCTGCTGGGCCAGTCGTGATGATTCGTCAATTTTGGAGTTCTTCATGATATCGGCGAGAATATTCTGCAGGTCGCTCAATTGATGGGTCGATGTCGCATTTTCAAGGGCGGCCACCCGGATGGCCTCGCTGTCGCTGCTCAGATTGAGATAATAGGTCTCAAAACCATAGATCTTCGAGGAGGGATGGGCATTGAGGTGCAGAGAGATGAAGAGGTCGGCGCTATTGGTATTGGCAATGGCGGTTCTCTGTTCCAGAGAGATGAAGGTGTCATCATTTCTGGTAAGAATGACCTCGTAGCCCAGATCCTTTTTGAGCTTGACGGCCAGTTTTTTTGCCACCTGCAGAACGAGATCCTTTTCTTTCATGCCAAAGGCGGAGGCGCCAGGGTCTTTGCCGCCATGACCCGGGTCGAGCACGATCCGACGCACACCCAGATTGAGTTGCTGGGCTAAGGAGAGCGTGGGTGAGGTGAGTGGGGCGTTGAGTTCCGGGGCTGGTGCCTTGGATTTGGTGGAGTGTTTGATTTTTTTGTAATCCTGGAGGATAAGGATCGGTGATCCAGGAGCGGTGGTTGCTGGTTCGCTGGCCTTGGGCTCTTTTTCGGTCGAGGCGATCTCAGGAGTGGATGCGGTCTTGTCTTCCATGGTCGGCGCCTTTAGAGGCAGGTTTTTTTCGGCGGTGGTCACCACAGCGGGGTTGCTTTGTCCATGGACGTCAACAATCACCCGGAAGGGATCGGGAAGGCTGTAGATCTTGTAACTTTTGATCGACTCGATATCGAGCACCACCCGTACCGTATTCGGGGAGAACTGGGCGGTGCGGATCTGTTGGAGCAGGCCGTCTTTTATGGGGACAGGGGCGCGGTATTTGGGCTCAATATAGCTCTTGTCAAAATCGATGAAGAGGCGCCTGGGTTGTTCCCCAACCTTTTCCAGCAATTCTTCTTTAAAGGTGACCGGACGTGAGGTGTTAATCACCACCCGGGTGTAATTGTTGGAAGACCAGTACTCAACCGGCAGGACATAGGTGCGGTTTTTTACATTTGGCAGTTCAGCTACCTCTGCCGGCGGAGAAATCTCCGGAGTGGATTGGCTTGTTGTTGCTGTAGCCGTGGGGGGAGGAGGGGTGTTGAAGTCCTTGGCCAGGGTTTTCAGCTTTTCCGTGGCCTTCTCCATCAGGTCGCCCGTATAATATTCAGTGGTGACCCGGGTGTATAGTCTGGCGGCTTCCTGGGGATTCTTTTTGTCTTCAAGCTGGATGCGAGCCTCAGAAAAGAGGGCATCATCGGCCAGTTGATGCCAGGGGAAAAGAGTGGTGACTTCTTCGTAGTATTTCAGCGAACGGTCCAGATCAGCTGGATCCTTGAATTGCTGGTATCTGCTGTATGTTACCCGGCCCAGCATGAATAGGCTGGCGGCGGCATATCCGGACTGGGGGTGCAGGTCATGGATCCTTTGAAAATTCTCGATTACTGCGGTCCAGCTTTCCTTGGCACCAGCGCGTTCTTTGTCGTTTTTCAGCTCAGTGAAAAAAGATGTCGTCTGTTCGAATTCTTTGGCCAGTTTGGCTTCCTGGACAGGTCCTTCTTTTTCCGCCATGGTAGAATCAGGGACTTCTTTGCCTGACACTGTTTCCTCACAAAAGAGAGGACACACGGTAATCTGCAGAACGCTCAGGGTGATAAAGAGAAAAATGACGATCAAACGGCGCATTAGTCAGGGTTTGTTTATTTTTTGGCGAAAAAATTACCAGTGGTTCTTGAGGGAAAAGAAGTAACTGTAGAAAAGGGTGTATTTTTCATTGAGTACCGGGAACTATACATAAAAGCTGTCTGGATGGCAAAAGAAAATATAGCGTGTCTTTTGGTTGCCGGTATTCGTTCCCCTTTATCCGCTTTGAATCCGCGTCTCCTGGGGTTGTCTGGGTGAGAAGGTGTCGGGTTTGGATCTGAGATGATACTTATGCGGTAGCCGCCTCAGGGTGAAGAGAGAGCTGGCTGACCTGTTGTAATGGTTGGTAAAAATATGGGCCAGGGAAAATCTTTCTGGAAGACGGCGATACAGGTTTTATCACCGTCAATTATTATACTTGCAGAGTTTGCTGTTCCAGAGCAGTCGCCGCTCCAGCCTTTAAAGTTGATGCCATTGGCAATGACTGGCGCGGTCAGGGTGATGTTCGTGCCCGGGGTAATGCCGGTTTTGCTGTAATTGGTCGTGCCGGCGTAGGTTGATGGGTTGCTGGTAATGGCGACACTGGCGGCGCCAGTGGCATTTACGTTCAGGGAGTAAGAGTTGGGTGTCGTATAGGTTGCTGTTACGGTTTTGTCTGTTGTCATTGATACCGTGCAGTCGACGCCGGAGGTGGAAGTGCAACCGCTCCAGCTGCTGAAGTTAGCACTGCCAACGCTATCAGGCGCGGTCAGGGTCATGCTTGTGCCTGAGTCAATGTCTGTCTTGCTGTAATTGGTGATGCCGGTGTAGGTTCCCGGGCTGCCGGAAATGGTCACAGCGGCGGCCCCGGCAGAGTTTACTGTAAGTGTGTAGCTTGAGTTGTCACGATAAGCGGCAATTACATGTTTTATTTCACGTACATTTCGTGCATTGTCTCCATCATCAATATGCCCTGTGGCAACGTTCATATAGGGGATATCTGGGTTTGAAAAATATGCTACCCGAGTATGATCCAGCCCATCTGCAAAATAAGTTCCACTTTCATACGTCATTACCGAGCAGTAGCGGTTGCTGTCGGTTCCGGTCCATCGCCATCCTGCGGAATACGAATAGAGACCTGGGCCGGGTTGGACATTTTGCTCTTTATGATGACCTAACCCCATGTTGTGCCCCATCTCGTGGATCTGTGTGTATGTCCACCCAACTTGCTGCACACGGTTGATGCAAAAGGCATAAGTGGGTGATCCCGATGTGGAGTTGAGAAGCCAGCCAAGACCTCCTGTGTCATTAACTTCTGTAAACATGGCGACAAGATCTGCGCCATAAGTATCACGTAGGCTATGAACCTCATCCAGATATCCATCGCTGGTGGCTGTCAAACGATTTAAGTCTGTGGAGCTGGCGCCGCTTTCGGTGTAAGTAACCTCCTGCGCATGTGCCAGTTGTATGGTGACAAGGGTATTGCTGTTATCCAGCACGAGCTGGGCCTTTGCCATCGCCTGGGCAATTACATTGTTGATTCCGCCACCATTTGTGTCGGCCCACGCTTTTGCTGCAGGCGTGTAAACAATCATGGCATTGATAGTTGCAGGGTCATTGATTCCCTGATCCCATGTTATAGGATCAGGGAGGATTTCAGTCTCAGTCTTCTCAGGTGGAGGCGGAGTCAATGATGGCCCCCCTTCTAATTGATCAATTTTGGCGGGATCGACCTCAATGAGGTAGTGGGATTGAGCTAAAACATCATATTGAATGGCATATTGTTTGCCTAGTTCAGGAATATTGATTGTGACAAGGCTCTGGCCTTTATGGGTTGAGAGAATGATATATCCTAAGGGGAATCCCTCTATCCTGCCACGAACAGTTACAGTTCCGTTAACATCTGTCGTGGCCCGATCAATAGTAGCCGTGTAATCGGCACTTGGGAAAAGAGAAAGAAGAAGGGTGTCATTTGTTGTAAGTCCGTCAGACTTTGCTGCCAATGGCAGCAAAGTCACTTTTCGTGTTCGAATTGCGGCCTTGAAGATCCCTTGTTTTTCATGCGTTGACAGTATGGTCACATCTTCGGCAGTCTCTTCAGTGATCATGCTGTATTGTGCCGCATTGGCCGTCAATGGTAGAAGTAAAAAAATTAACAACAGGACTGAGTGGATAGGAATTATTTTAATCGGTTTCACGGTTAGCTCGCTTCAATAAGGTTATTGTTGGGTGTGTTTTGTCGATGATGTGGCAAAGGATTTGATTTTAGCAATGTTCAATTTTTAACAGACCTCCCAGTTCATACAGGACTTCCAGGGGCCTGCCTCGGTGAGAGGGTATCGGCCTTTATCATTTTTTAGCACCAGATCCTGGGCCACGGCTTAGGATCTGGCCAGACCGTCAAAGGTGAAGGTGCCGCGGCCGATTTCGTCGAGGATCACGAGACTCCGTTCAGTCGTAACTTCAAATCATAGAGAATATCTATGGGGGGCACAAGATGGGATGATACTGAAACGATTGCTTATTTCGACTTTATTTGTTCTCTCTTGTAATAGCTGGCAAAAACATAGTCCATGGGAATGTATAGGGTTTGGTGGTCAGGTTGAAGGAATATCCACCCCATACACCCCCAGCATAGCTTGATGACATACTGCGAAAGCGTTCCCAGTGAATGGTGTTATCCCATGTATTATAACAGCCATAGTATTGCGTGGAGTCATCAAGACGATAACCAACAATAGTTACAAAATGGTCTGTGTAACCATCGCTATTAGAATCGACAAGAAAGACCATGGGGCGTCCGGCATTTATCTCGGTCGTTAATGTGGACCACGTAAGCGTTGGTGAGCCGGAGTAATAATATTCGGTCGTGGCTGGATTGTAATTACGGTTGCGTAAATGCACATAACTGGTAAAGGCGGGAGTAATATGATTTGACCAGGACCAACCGTATTGATTTCCCTTGCTACTCCAAGATGTATACATAAAATCGGCAATGGAGTCGCTGGTATGCTCGTCACCGGCAGGTAGTTCCGACCTGTCTTCGATGATGTAACTATTATCTATTGGTAAACTGTAATCTTCATAGTGACGAGGTGTGCCAGAACTACCCTCCGAGGCGATGCCCTGATTAACAGAGTCACTTTGAGTGGTGGCGATGCCGTCATATAAATCGTCGTATCCTTTGCCGTCCCAGTAACCGACTACCATGCCTAAGGCCGTGGAGCCACAACCGTGACGCCATATATATGAAGGTACTCCAATGACAGTCACGTCTGATCCACCAGCCAAAACAGAACCGGGAATTATGTCTATCTTGGATTGTATTCCAGGAGGAGGAACTGGGCCAGAGGTGTTTTGCTGTGGAGGTGGAGTGATTTTGTTTTCATCTGATTTTTGTGCTGGCTCTACCGGCACTTTTGGTGTTTCAAGGCGTTCAATGCAGTTAGACGTGAACCCACCCTCAATTCTGATTAAGAAACCAATTTCGGATGGTACTTCGATATTATCGAGTTTGGAATTTTGAACAATACGGATTAAATCGTCCTCGCCATTTATTAAAGCTGTTGCAAAGGCTTGTTGCAAGGTCTCTTGGTCTTGAACACAGAAGGTTTGAGCCACGGCGTTCGAAGAGGGAAAAAAGAGGGTGGAGTAAAGTAAGATAAACGAAGTTTTCTTTGTTAATGTGGACAGTGAAGAAAGAGGTTGTCTTGAAAAAAAAGATTTTGAGATCATATCTCTCTCCTTGATTATGTTTTAAGGATTATAAGTTGCTAATGTAGCGTTCACAATATCATATTTTAAACAGGGCTTCAAGTTCATACAGGATTTCCAGGGCTTGCCTCGGCGAGAGGGTATCGGCCTTGATCTTCTGGAGATAGTCCCTCAAGGGGTCGGCCGGCGGGGCGAAGAGGGAGAGCTGGCTGGGGTGTTGTTTCTTTTTGCCCTTTTTCTCGCCGCGATCTCTGGCGATGCAGGGGGTGCCGTCCCGGTCCAGTTCACCGCTCTCGATATTGGCCAGAATCTCGCCGGCCCGCGCTACGACCCTGGCCGGCACCCCCGCGAGTGCCGCTACCTGGATGCCGTAACTGCGATTGGTGCCGCCTTCCACCAGTTTGTGGAGAAAGATGATGGTGTCATTCCATTCCCGTACAGCGATAGAGTAGTTGCGAACTCGTGGTTGGGTGCGGGCCAGGTCGGTGAGCTCATGATAGTGGGTGGCAAAGAGAGTCTTCACCCCTTTAGCATTTTTGAGCACCAGATCCTCGGCCACGGCCCAGGCAATGGCCAGACCGTCAAAGGTGGAGGTGCCGCGGCCGATTTCATCGAGGATCACCAGGCTGCGTTCGGTCGCGTTGTTGAGAATATTGGCGGTCTCATTCATCTCGACCATGAAGGTGGATTGGCCACGCCGTAGATCGTCCATGGCCCCGACTCTGGTAAAGATTCGGTCAACCACCCCGATGGTGGCGCTGTCGGCCGGGACAAAGGAGCCCATCTGGGCCATGAGCACGATCAGCGCTGTTTGCCGAAGCACCGTTGACTTGCCGGCCATGTTGGGGCCGGTGATGATCAGCACCTCGTTGGTCTCTTGATCGAGGGTGACATCGTTGGGCACAAATTTGCCGCTGGGCAGAGACCGTTCAATCACCGGGTGCCTGCCCTCGCTGATGACAATGGCCTCGCCATCATTCACCTCGGGTCTGCGGTAGTGATAGCGGTGGGCGCATTCGGCCAAAGAGACAAAAAAATCAACCTGGGCCAGCAACTGCGCGGTCTTGAGCAGGCGCGGGCTTTCAGCGGCTAGTTGCTTGCGAATCTGGGTGAAGAGCTGATATTCAAGCTCCAGCCGTTTCTCCTGAGCACCCAGGACCTTGTCCTCAAACTCTTTGAGCTCCGGGGTGATGAAGCGCTCGGCATTCACCAGGGTCTGTTTGCGGATGTAGTGGTCGGGAACCTTTTCGGCCTGCAACCGGCTGACCTCAATAAAATAGCCGAAGACCCGGTTGTAGCCGACCTTGAGCTTGGCAATACCTGTTGCCGCCCGCTCCTTGTTCTCCAGTTCCAGGATCATTTGTTTGCCGTCCCGAAGCAGGTGGACCAGTTCGTCCAGTTCCTGATTGTAGCCGGGGCGGATCAGGTTGCCGTCGCGAAGGGTGATGGGGGCATCCTCATGGATGGCATCTGCCAGCAGTTGATGCAGCTCGGTCAGCGGGTCAAGCTCGCTGCCGAGGCCCAGGAGCCGTGTGGCGCTGCATTGTGCCAGCAGCCCTTTGATCGCCGGCAGGATCGCCAGCGATTGCCGCATGGCCAGCATGTCCCGGCCGTTGGCGTTGCCCAGCACCATGCGGCTGTTCAGTCGTTCAAGATCATAGATGGTGGCGAGCTGCTCCCGGAACTCCTTGCGCAGGCTGCTGTGTGCGTGCAGATTGGCCATGGCATCGAGTCGGGCCTTAATCCGGGCCACATCCTGGAGCGGAAAGAGGAGGTGATGCCGGAGCAGTCGGGCGCCCATGGGAGTGCAGGTCTGGTCGAGGACGGCGAGCAGTGATCCTTCCCGGCGGGAACCGATGATGGTCTGGGTCAGCTCCAGGTTGCGGCGGGAGGACTCGTCGATCTGGAGAATGGCTGCCAGATCAATGGGGCGCAGGGTCTCGATATGATCGAGTTCGGCTTTCTGGGTCTCACGGATGTAGTCGAGCAGTACACCGGCGCAGACGATCCCCTGAGTCATGGCCCCGCAGCCGAAACCGGCTAGATTCAGCACCTGAAAGTGATCGGTCAACAGTTCTTCGCAACTGGGAAAGTGGAAGCCTGCTTCCGGCCGTTCGGTGATGCAGAGTCCGTGCAGCAGGGTTTGGGCGGTCTGGAGCAGTGGGGCCAGGGCCTTGGCCTGATCGTGGCTGACCAGCAGTTCGGCGGGCGCCATCCGGGTCAGTTGATCGAGGATCGTGTCGCCTGCGGCAGAGTCGTCCTGGAATTCACCCACCAGAAATTCGCCGGTGGAGAGATCGAGGAAACTGAGGCCGTAGGTGACGGCCTTGGCCTGCTCCTGCCGGCCCTGTTCTTGACGGTAAATTGCGGCCACGTAAAGATTGCTCTTATCATCCAGTAGCTGGGCATCGGTGACTACCCCAGGAGAGACCACCCGTATCACCTCCCGTTTGACAATGCCTTTGGCTAATGCCGGATCTTCGACCTGTTCGCAGATGGCCACCCGGCGGCCCGCCTTGATCAGCTTGGCCAGATAGGGCTGGGCTGCGTGGTAAGGAAAGCCGCACAGGGGCACTTTGTTGGCCTCGTCCTTGTTGTTGCGGGTAGTGAGGGCGATGCCGAGGATCTTCGAGGCGACGATGGCATCCTCAAAGAACATTTCGTAAAAATCTCCCATCCGGTAGAAGAGAATGGCGTCCGGATGTTCCTGCTTGATCTCCAGATACTGCTGGAGCATGGGGGTGATCTTTACGGCCTGGGTCATGGCTGTACCACTTGGTGGATGATGGCTTGAAGACCTTTCTGCCTGTCGTCGGCGTGTTCGTCGATCTGCAGGATGGCGTAGGTGCCTGGAGCACCATGGGTGCCGGTGCTCTGGAAGGTTCCCGGATTGATGAAAAGGACACCGCCGACCCGGTGACAGACCGCGTGGTGGGTATGACCATAGACGATGCAGTCGGCCGTGGGGAACATGGCCCAGATCCGTTCTTCGATGGTGTGCCGAGGTTCCCAGGCGCCGTGACACAGCCCGATGCGGTACCCATCCACCGTGATCAACTTGCTGTTCGGCAGGAGCTGTTGGCTTCCTATATTGCACATATTACCATGGACTGCGTGGACTTCCTTGCCGTGAAAAGCCTCAAGGACGGAGATGTCGGAGAGGTCTCCGGCGTGGAGGATCATGGAACAGTGTGCAAAAACGGTTTCGACCTGTCTGCGGAAGGAATCTGAACAACTGTTCAGATGGGTATCTGAAAGAATGCCGATGTGAATCATAAAAAGGCTCCTGGAAAGTCACGGTGAAAGGGAGTGGTGACAATTATTATACTTCAGTCAGGTCTTTTGAAGCATTGAAAAAAGAAGAGTCGGCGAAAAAAGATGGTGAAGCTGGCGCCAGGGGGGGAGTTGGTGATCGAAAAGAAACAGCGTCTTTGACCTCACCTGGTCAATCTATTCGCAAGACCTTGGCCCCTCGAATCCTTTTCGTCTTGAGTTCAATCAAGGCCTCATTGGCCTCTTCCAGGGCGAATTCCTGAACCACCGGTCTGATACCTATCTCCGCCGCCAGCGCTAGAAATTCTCTCACATCGCGACGACTGACATTGGCGACACTCTTGATCTCCTTTTCCAGCCATAGATGGGAGGGGTAGGCTAGCCGCAGAAGAGAGTCTTTGTCCCGCTCCTCCTTGCGGATGGCGTTGATGACCAATCTTCCACCGGATTCTAGGTTCTTCAAGGCTTCCACCACTGGCTCCCATGCCGGAGTGGTGTCGATGATGCAGTGCAGTTTTTCCGGCGCATCCTCTGCAACCTCCCCAGCCCAGACCGCACCCAGCTCCAGTGAAAATGCCCGCTCCTCCTTACTTCTGGCAAAGACAAAGACTTTTGTGTTCGGGTAGCGATGGAGTACCATCTTGAGAACGAGGTGGCCGGAAGCCCCAAATCCGGTCAGGCCCAGATTCTGCCCATTTTGGAGGCCGGTCAGGCTGAGAGATCGGTACCCAATAGCGCCGGCGCACAACAGGGGTGCCGCCTCAGAATCGGAAAAGGACTCGGGGATGCGATAGGCAAAGCCTTGGGGAACGGTCATGTACTGGGCATAGCCGCCATTGGCATCTCTGCCCGTCGCCTTGAAGTCCGGGCACAAATTTTCATTGCCCGCCAGGCAGAACGTGCACCCTCCGCAGGCCGAGTAGATCCAGGCAATGCCAACCCGGTCCCCGATTTTGAAGGCGTTGGCTTTGTTGCCGGTTGCCTCGATCCTGCCAACGACTTGATGACCAGGAATAATCGGCAAACGTGGCGGGAGTGTTCGACCCTCAATCTCATCGAGCTCGGTATGGCAAACCCCACAGACAGAAACCTTCACCAGGATCTCTTCCTCTGCCGGGACAGGGGTCGACAACTCCATCAGTTTCAGCGGGGCAAGATTCTCTTCAAGATTGCAGAGTGCAGTTAATACCATTGCTTTCATCGAGATCGGCCTTTTGTCTTTCCTGTGTTTTGGTGTGTTGTGATGTTATCTTATATTGCTGAACTGGAGGACCAATTCCTGAAATTTTTCCGGTGAAGACAGACAGATTTGTCCTTCGCTGCATTGACTTAAAAGAAAGCAAAAGTCGAGAAATTCATTCATCAAACGAGTTTTTGCCTTATTTTTATGTTGAATGATAAATAGTTGCCGCGTCATATCGACCCCTGTTAGATGAATCCGCTGCAACCAGCCACGGTTAATTGCCCTGCATACGGCCAGATTGGAAAGGCAACCAACGCCAGCGCCGACCGCAACTGCCCTTTTAATGGCTTCGGTATGACCTAACTCCATCACAACATTCAGGTCTGTTACATATTTGCCAAGTTTACTTTTGAATATCTGGGCCGTTCCTGATCCAGGCTCGCGCATTACCCATTTGTGTTTTTGCAGGTCAGTTGTGATATCACAGACTATTTCTGACGCCATACCTTTTGTAGGGCGGGTAATAAGAACAAGTTCATCCTGAAACCAGTTCGTAACGCTGATCTTTTCATTGTTGACTTCGCCTTCAAGAAACCCAAGATCAACCGTACGGTCCATGATCATTTTTTCTGCTGTGTTGGTGTTACAAACCAGCATATTAATATGGACATCAGGGTGCATGATCTTAAAGACGGTTATCAGATAGGGCAAAACATAATTGCCGATGGTGGAACTGGCAACCAACTTCAAAGTACCCGCAAATTCCCCATTTTTCTCATTCATCAAGCTGTCCAAATCCTCTAACTTGTCGAGAATCTCTCGACAGAGAGGAAGAAAGTATCGACCTCGGTCATTGAGCTCCAGGCGTCTGCCGATGCGATCAAATAAAGGGCCTCCCAACTGGTTTTCCATTTCATTCAAGGCAAGGCTCACTGCCGATTGGGTAATAAAAAGACTTTGAGCGGCTTTTGTCACCTGGCCAGTGTCCACTACGGCTTTGAAGATTTCAAGTTGGCGCATTGTTATTGACATTGAACCTCCTTCCAGAAAAAGTATTAATTTTTTTAATGATAAACATTTTTATTACAAATTTTACTAGTTGGAAAGAATAAATTAACAATCATTAATTAAATTTAAAGAAAGTTAAAAATTTTTATCGTTATTCGTTATAACGGACTGGCAATAAAGCTGTTGAGACCTATCAAAACTTTTTTTGAAATGGATGTCAGGGGGAAATTATGCTTAAACAATCTGAAATGTCATGTTGGGAAATTATCCAGTGTAACAAGAAGGATACGTGTTTCTGTACAGGAGATAAAAAAAAGCCCTGCTGGGAATTTGTTAAAGAAGACAATTATTGTTCATTTCATATCTGCGTTGATTGCTTAGTTTATTTGGCCAAACATGAGCAATCGACTCTCTCAGAAGAAAAGTTTTATTCTATCATGAAACGAAGGAAAAGGAATGCTCTCAAGGGATATAAAAGCAATCCTTTGCATGCGTATGTTTGTCCCATTGCTATTCCAAAAAACGTTCAAGTTGACACCGAGAAGTCAAGCGAGCGGCGGCGAAGGTGCCGGGTTGAATGCAAGTTGGAATTAGCAAGTCAAAAAGCACCTTGAAAGAGTATTTTTCCACGTTGCCTGACGAAATGTTCATATGAAAACCATGAGAATAATTATGACTCCTTGGTTAGCCTCAATGGATTATAAACTTTCGGCATGGATGGACATGGACAAATCTGCAGCCCCCATAATGGCATCAATCATAGCAAAAACAACATCTTCGGCAAACTCACCTGATGAACGAACTTTATCCAGTGCGAGTGCCAATAATCTCTGAAGCGCTTCTATCAAGGAGAGATCTTTGATCTCTTCGCTGCAGGGGGGAAATAAGCTGCCAATGGTTTTCGGTTCATCATGACAACGTTTCTCAACTGCCAGAAAAATATAGCGAGCCATAGCTATTGTGGTATGACCGATGATTCCATCATAGTCTCGCAGTTGGGCTTCTTTTTCAAGATTCAGGTGGTGTTTCATCATCTTGAAAAACACTTCAATGTCCCATCTCTTCCCATAAATACGAACAATCTCTTTGGGTTCCAGGTCAATTCTTGCGGAGAATATGGCCAGCCAATCTCTTTTATGGCGATATCGAACAATAACAACTTTTACCTTTTGCTCCTGTTTGGTTTCCACAACAACACCGGCAAGGATCTGGGCCTTGCCGGGGCGTTTTTTTATTCGCTTATACAGTTTGCCCAATGTTACCCATTGATCATCGTAGCGGTAAAGCACCGTCGGCATGTTCTTTGCCATACAGATAACCGGCAGGTGTTGACCAAGCTTGGCAAGGATTGCAGGCCAGCAAAACCAGCTGTCCATGAGGATGTAATCTGCTTTAACACCAAGGGACAAAACCCTTTTCACCATACCCTCAAGATGCTCAGTGGATTTGGTCATTGCCTCCACCCGTCTTTTATAGCCGCAGGTTCTTTTATCAAGATCCTTCTTGATACGCTGTATCCTCTTTTCTGCATTTGCTGAAGAGCAGAGAACAAAATACAGGGGCAGAGAGCTGGACCCATCAGACCACCTCAGTGTCAGCAACTTGAAACCTTTCAGGCTGGTATGACTGGTATGATCAAAAAACCAGGCAAGAAGTTCAACGACCTTGGAACGCGATCGATCATAGGTGCTGTCATCAAAGATCAAAACCTTTTCACTCTCCTTACTGGTAAGCAAAAAGAAGAAATTGGAAACCTGAACAGCCAGGGACAACATAAACTTTTGCCAGTTGTGGCGAGGGATCTTCAGCAAATCATAGGCCGCATTCTTCTTGAATGGCAGGCCGGCATTGGTGACTATTCCTCTGTAAAAATTGTCCCCCTCAAAAGGCAACATGAAAATAGCGGAAAAGAGTGTCAGGGGCGAAACCCCTCTCAATTTCCGTATGCCGCTTTTATTGAGAAGGGTGCCGACTTGAAACTTTCCAATGAACGAAGAGATTTTACCCTGCTGGCGTTTTGCCTCTTGTTGCTCCTGATGTTGTTTGGTAATATCCATCTTAGTCCTTTCTCCTTGATATTATTGATGTTTGTCGCAAAACCAATATATCATGAAGCGAAGGACTTTTTAATGCAAATCTTTTGTTATTTCATATGGTTGTGTGATGATTTCGTGTTTCACGCCATAAGTCGGAAAGTTGAGAAATATTTTTTGCAGACCGCCGAGATGTGAAAATTGACCAGTTTCTTGTTTTTTGTCTGTTCAAAATCTTCCCTCTATAAATCGCCCTCCATATTATGGGAAAAAGAGAACAGACGAACAGGATCTCTTTGCACACTCTGCTGCCTGAGAACTGGTAAACTTTTATATTTTTGTCACTGTCCCTCTCATTTGTGACATTCAACGGATGCCATATGAGGGAATAGACTTTAGTATTTATGATATTTGGGGAATTATTGTCTTGAGTCGGCGGAGCAATAGAATGGATTATGAAGTTCCACCAGAAATCTTTAGTAATACAAGTCTTTGTCGCTATAATTATGCTTGTGTGTCTGGATTTTCAGTCTTGCCTCAATGTCGGCCGGTGTGTGA
Organism: Desulfocapsaceae bacterium; assembly: GCA_030653035.1. Classification (GTDB taxonomy): domain Bacteria; phylum Desulfobacterota; class Desulfobulbia; order Desulfobulbales; family Desulfocapsaceae; genus UBA2270. Next base: position 24,428 of record JAUSAB010000058.1, read on the forward strand.
GGTGACAGAGGGCCTTATGCACGTAAAGTCAAAAAAATATTATTTAGGTGAATGCTTATACCGCTTTGATATTAAAGATAAAAACGATGTCCAGGTGACTTGTTGTGTCTGTCCTGTAAGGTGCGAGTTGTTTAAGAGGTATGGCAAGTAGATGCTTTTGATTTCCTTGTGAGTCTTGCGGCTCTAGGCTTGGTTCTGTTGTGGTTTGAGTGTGACCAAAGGGACTTTTTGATGGGGGTTCTCTTGGATGCCTGTTACTTCATCGTGGGTTGCAGCGAGATTGTTTCACCGGCAACCATAAAATTGCTGTTACCACGATGATGAATCGTCCGCGGCTCTGTCACTGCGGGGTCGATCCAGGCCTGGACGACCTCAAGGACAAAGAAGCCATACAGCTCCACCATGCTGGTGTCGGTCACCCTGCATTCAAGATTGGCATAGCATTCGTCGATGAGTGGTGCGGAGACGTGGGCCGCAGGCCTGGGCGTGAGGCCAAAGGTTGCGAACTTGTCGATCTCCGCCCCTGAAGTATTGCCGCAAGCCACCACCTTTTCGGCAATGTCGACGGTGGGAATATTGATGACGCATTCCTTGCTTGCCGTTAGCAGGCCGAAGGAATGGTTGCGATTGCTGATGACGCAACCCACTAACGGTGGCTCAAACTCGAGCATGGTGTGCCAGGACATGGCCATGATGTTTGGGTGTCCGATGGCGGCAGTGGTGACCAGGACGACCGGCCCCGGCTCGAGCAGGCCGTAAACCTTGGACAGAGGAAAGGATTGTTTGGTCATCTTGATATCGCCTCTATTCGTCCTCCCCGGCAAACGTCAGCCGCCGATTGTTGTCGCGCCGGATGAAATGACGGGGAGCATTGAAGGTTAATCCGGCCCCTCTTCTGGAGGGAGGTGGGGTAAGGGCTGGGGCCGTCGTGTTTATTGCGAATGGCCATAAGTCCATTCCAGCCCCATTTATGCCCCGTTGCAGCTCCCGACTTCGCGGGAAATCCTTTGTGAGAAAGGCGGGTTAGTCGGAAATGATCTTGAAGGAGAGTTTCACCCGTGCCCGAAAGGTAGTTCCTTTGCCATCCTCGTCAATCTTCATATCCAGGGTAACAACTTCTGCAATGCGCAAGTCGCGCAGACTCAATCCAGCGGTCTTGACGGCATTCTTGGTAGCTTCTTCCCATGAAACCGGGCTTGATCCGACCATTTCGATGATTTTGTAGACACTCTCAGACATGGGTATTCTCCTTGGTTAAGGTTAGGGGGTGAATCTTGCTGAATACACTTCCTGCTGAACGTTCTCCGGTCTGTTGGGCATCAATTGACTGAAAATCTGCATGCGAGATCCTGGAAATTGAATAGCCGCAACAGGCCACTATGTTACTTATATCGTGTGGAGGAGGAAAACTGAAGGTGAAATATTCTTTTTCTGTTTGAGTGCCGGGATTAATAATGAGGTGTGATTTTATTCCATTTGGGCGACCGGCCTGATCTCTATAATGTTTTTCCTTGTAATATGCTGAAATAATAATATAAAATATATTATAAAGAGTGCTGATTTCCAATTTATTGTATTGTGGTTCTTTTGTGCCGCTGCAATATCAGTGGCGATACAATAGATTCTTGTCACCAACTGTCGGTAAACCCTTGAGGGAGAATGCCTTTGTCACCTTCCGAGCCCAAAGAAAATCAACTCAAGCAGTTTGAAACCATCCGCCGGGAACTGAAAAATATTGTTCTCGACCAGGACGATGCCATCGACGAGGTGGTGGACGCCTTCAGCCATATGGCCTTCCGCCCACCCAAGGAGGCGGAGCCCAAGGCGATCTTCACCTTCCTGGGACCCCCGGGCGTGGGCAAGATCTACCTGGCCCGGGTTCTCTGTTCCATGCTCAAGGAGTATAAGGGGTTCAAGCATTTTGATCTGGAACGCTACAGCGATCCGGAAGGTATTGACCAGCTCCTTGGCCCCCAGATGACCGACCCGGAGATCGCGGAAGGTGAGCTGCTTCGTTTTCTCCGCGCCACTCCCCGCGCCATTATCCTCTTTGAGGCCATTGAAATGGCGAGCAACCAGCTGCAGATGGCGCTGCTCGACCTGATCACCAAAGAGGAGCCGGAGAACGGCATCAACTGCCGTGAGGTGGTTTTTATCTTCACCTCCACCCTCGGCAGCGCCCTTTATCAGGGCAAGGAGTTTCAGGCCACCTTCCGGCGCAGCAAGGCCCAGGCCCAGGGCCTGATCATGGATGCCATTGCCAAGGAAAAAAAGGTGGGCGACGCGACCATCCAGCCGGCCATCACCTCGAAGCTCCTGGCCACCCTGGCCCAGAACTATATCATCCTCTTCAACCGGCTGGGCATCAACGCCATGGTCCGCATCGGCACCGATTCCCTGGAGCAGTTGGCTAAACATTTCCGGGATAAGGATATCAGACTTGATTTCCCTGATCTCAAGGGGCTGGTTACCCTCCTGATCCTTTCTCTGGGTCCTGCGATCTCCGCGAAAAAGGTAAAGCAGAAGCTGCCCGACGAACTCCTCTTCAAGATCATCGGCAGTCTGCGGCACTTATCCACCTCTCCGGCCCGGATCATCTTCAAATTGACCAAGAAGGCCGAGGCCTCGCTGCACAGGCTCTCTGCGGTTGGCGACCAGCTCCTGCCCCAGCTCTACAAGAATAACCAGACCGTAGAGCTTACCTGGAAGGAGTATCAGCGGGGGGAGGATCTCATCTTCAGCCTGGCCGGAGCTGAAACCCGCGCCCTGCCCAAGGGTAAGGGGTTGCTGCGCAGCGAACGGCCGGCCATCGAATTTTCCGGGATTGGTTTTGCCGATATCGCCGGCAACCGCCAGACCAAAACCGTCCTTAAGCAGATCATCAATACCCTGAAAAAACCCGAGCTGGTGCAGAAATTTGCCATCAGCATGCCCAAGGGCATGCTGATCTACGGGCCGTCCGGGGTTGGGAAAACCCTGCTGGGAAAAGCCTTTGCCCGTGAGGCCGGCCGTCCTTACATCTATGTCTCCCGCACTGATCTGTTTGACTCCGACTACATCCGCCAAGTGTATCTCAAGGCGCGGGAATACGCCCCCAGCATCGTTTTTCTCGACGGCATCGACGTCAAGGGGGTGATGGAAGGAATGCTGACCGGCGTGCCTGCCGACCAGCTTGCTCTCGAGATCGACGCGCTATCGGATGATCCGGAGGAGTCGGTGTTCACCGTGGTCACGGCGGTGAGCCGGGAGGAGGTGCCGGAATTGCTGATTGAGCCGGAACGCATCGACACCTTTGTCGAGACGCCGGAGCTGGACCGGGAGGCACGGCGCTTCTTCATCGAGCAGATTCTCAAAAAACCCAACGACGGCAAGATTGATGTGGAACGGGTGGTTCGCTATATCTCCGGCATGAACGGCTATGAGTTGCAGCGCATCGGCAAAGAGGCCTCCCTTCATGCCATCCGCCACGGCCTCCCCTGCATCACCGAAGAGATCCTCATCGAGCAGATCAACATCATCAAATACGGCTCCAAGCTGGAGAAGAAGCATATCCGCAATCTGGAGGAAGACCTGCGCCAGACCGCCTTCCACGAGGCCGGACATGCGGTGCTCTCTTTCCTGCTGCTTCCGGATGTCAAGATCGAGCAGGTCACCATTGCCCCGCGCCTGCGGACCCTCGGCTTTATCTCGTACAGCTTCGAGGATTTTCCCAGCAACCTCTCCAAGGAGGAGATGTTCAACAACATCACCGTGCTCATGGCCGGAAGAATGGCCAGCATGAAAAAATTCGGGGCCAAGGGCATGGACACCGGCGCGAGCAGCGACCTTGAGGAGGCGACGCACCAGGCCTACCTTGCCATTGCCAACGTGGGGATGGATGAGGAACTGGGTTTTGTCCATACCGAGACCCTGACCCACAATGTGAACCAACAGTTTTTCCGGGAGGTGGTGGAGCGTCAGGTCCGCGTCTGGATTGACAAG
>JAUSAB010000059.1 GCA_030653035.1 Desulfocapsaceae bacterium
GCCAATTCTCGCAGGAGAAAAAACCTAGCTCGCTTGGTTGCTAATCTTAAATTTCGAGGAGGAATTGCACTTCTTTTTTTGACTTTCGGGGGGGCATTTTTGGACGCTGACAGGGGGTCATTTTTAAAAGCTGATTGACAAGATCGGAAACAAGCAGAAGCAAGCACTACGGGAATAGGCCGAGAAGCATAATCAGTCAAAGAAATCAAAGTTTCCTTATAGGAACCCTTGATTTCTTCAACCATTTTTAAAAAAACTGGGTGATTCTCTGTCACCCTCATACGGTCAAAGCTTGGGGTGGTCAATTTTCAGTTGTCATTACTATCCGGCGAAACAGAGGTACTCATCACTTCGTTGACAGATATGGAACAGTATCCCCATGACCTTTTTGCTGACCTGTATCACGATCGATGGCCGGTAGAAGAAGACTACAAGATCATGAAATGCCGAATCGAAATTGAAAACTTTACAGGCCAAAGTGAGCTGTCCGTTTACCAGGATTTCCACGCCCGTGTTTTGTCTAAAAATATCAACATGATGCTGGCACATGCCGCTCAGGATAGCGTGGAGCAGTCAACTAACCACAGAAGACTTCCCTATAAAATCAATATTTCCCACGCTCTTTCAACCATGAGAGATACTATCGTGTTGCTCTTTCACAAAACCGGGGGTGCGCTACAAACTCTCATATCTGAATTGCTTGATACACTTGCCTCGGCCATCGAACCGATAAGACCTGGAAAAAGTAATCCTCGTTACCATAAAAGATCACAACGAAATTTTTACCAAACTTACAAGCCGGTTCTTTAAGTTAATGACATTGAATTTGCGCTTACAAAACAATCGTTATTTTTTACCTTTTGCAGATGCCCTCTTAGCTGCCTTCAGCGGATTAACACGAATAGTAACGATATTAATTTCCGGTTTAGCATGTGTTGCAAAATTACAAATTCCCAGACGCCACTTAGCATCTGGTTGCATATAAGTCTTGCAAAATTGTGCCCCAGATTCTTCCACAATTCTTTCACATCCAGAACATTTATCAATTACAGATTTAAAATTTCTTTCGCTATAACTTTTCACAGCTTGATTTTGCATATTATCCTCCTGATTTCTCAAACAACCTTACAATCATGTCATGTTTATTGACGTAAAACTCATCATTGTCCCATGGAGCTTAAAACCAAGCCATGATTCATCATCACAAAAAAAGTTAGTCTAACAAATCACGTAAATTTTCTCAAGCAAAAAACAGAAAGAGCCTGCACAACATAGCGAGCACTCAACATTCTTCTTTCTTCTCAACAGAGAGAAACGACACCCTTTCACACCTCTTTTTTCCATGCAAACCATAAAAAAAAACAACCTCTTATCTCTACTTCCTTGTATTCAGCAACTTCATGAGATAGAATATACTTTATCTTTAACTCAATACAATTTAATTATTTAATTTTACACAGAATATAATCTGTACACAACGTCACAGAGGGACAAATTATGCCAGTCTATGTATGGAAAGGTATAAATTCACAAGGCGTCAAGCGCAAAGGCGAAGTTGAGTCTCCGGATCAAGCAGCCGCATTAGCTCATGTCAAACGTCTGCGGATTCAGGATATCAATATAAAAGAAAAGCCGAAGGATCTGCTGGAAAATCTTTCTTTCTTTAAACCAAAAGTAACGGGCAAGGATCTTGTAATCTTTACCAGACAACTTTCGACCATGATCGATGCTGGACTACCCCTAATCCAAAGCCTTGAAATATTGGCTAAACAACAGGAGAACTCAACGTTTAAGGCAGTTCTAACCGCCATCAAGAGAGATGTTGAAACCGGGACTACCATCGCGGATGCGATGAGAAAACACCCCACCGTCTTTGACAATCTTTTTTCCAACATGATTGAAGCTGGTGAAACTGGTGGTATTCTCGACACCATTCTTGGACGACTGGCGATGTTTAAGGAAAAGTCGATGGCTCTGACCAAAAAAATTAAAGGGGCAATGACTTATCCCACTATCTGTCTCGCCATCTCTTTTCTTATCCTTGGTGTCATTCTTGTCTTTGTAATTCCTGTTTTCTCGACAATGTTTTCCAGTATGGGGGCCGCCCTGCCAATCCCTACACAAATAGTTGTCCAGATGAGTAATTTTGTAAAATCAAATTTTCTCTACATTATCATGGGGATATTCGCTCTGGTATTTATCATTAAAAAAATATACCATACGGAAAAAGGTCGCTACAGAATAGATGCCATGCTTTTGCGAGCACCCGTTGTCGGCCCTTTAATCAGAAAAGTGGCTGTTGCTAAATTTACAAGAACATTAAGTACCATGCTCCAGAGTGGCGTGCCCATCCTTGACGCACTGAAAGTAGTAGCCAAAACCTCTGGTAACAAAGTTATTGAGGCGGCTGTTTTCAGAGTCGCGGACAGTATCAGCGAAGGTCGGCCTATTGCCGAACCCCTGGAAGAAAGTGGCGTTTTCCCAAACATGGTAGTACAAATGATCAATGTTGGCGAATCCGTAGGCGCTTTGGATACGATGCTCGCCAAGATTGCAGATTTTTATGACGACGAGGTGGATCAAGCTGTAAACAATCTCACATCCATGATTGAACCATTTATGATGGTCTTTTTAGGGGGAATGATAGGCGGAATAGTTATAGCCATGTACCTGCCTATCTTCTCAATGGCATCTGTAGTTTCAAAATAATTAATATTTCATTAATCAGGCGTTTTTAACAATTCAACAAGATTATTTTTATTTTTAACGGAGAACAATATGACACTTACTAAGGCAGAATTAGTTCAACAAATCTACAAAATCCATCCCACACTCAGTAAAACCCAGGCAACAGAGTCAATAGAGGCTTTTCTTCGTATCTCAAAAAATACCCTGATCAACGGATCTGATCTCCTCCTGAGTGGATTTGGAAAGTTTAACGTAAAAGACAAAAGCTCAAGAAGAGGACGCAATCCTCAAACTGGAGACGAACTCACCCTTGATGCACGAAGAGTGATTACATTTAAACCCTCTGGAATCCTTCGTGACAAAATAAATAATTCTTAACAACCTTGAGATTGACAGCAACCATATCATCTTTTCTTTTTCTTTCATTCAGGGCTGGATCTGCTACAAACACTTTTAGCCCTGAGTGTCTCACGCCTTTTCAAACTCAACAACATCTTTCTTCTCTACAAACACCCAAGTCTTGTCCATGTCCACCCAACTCTCATTAAAAGATATTCAGCTGAGTTCAATCAACACCACTCAACTCTGGAACATCCATCCTTTTCTGGATGACACACCCTCACCGGCACTCCAACAATCATTTACTGAAGTGGGAATCCTGCACCCCCCCATTGTTCAACAGGCACAGGATGGAACTTTTAATCTTATCTGTGGGCGCAAACGCCTCTATGCCCTCAAACATTACTTCAAGCAAACAAGCTGGCACTGCCTGATTATTCAACCCACGCTCGCGCCATCTGCTTTTCTTCTCAATATCTTGACCGATCAGCAGCTTAATGGACCACTTTCTCCTATAGAAATTGCCCATTTTCTCAAATATTGTCTGGATAAAATGGACAAAAATGAGGTACTAAATTTCTTTCTCCCTCGTCTGGGTTATAAAAAACAGGAATTTCTTATCAAACAACTTGTAAGCCTCTTAAGCCTGGAAGAAACGATACAACGACAAATTCATCATGGCCTCATCATCGATAAAATCGCCTTTGAACTTGTGACACTACCACCAAGAGACAGGTTCTGTCTTTCATCCCTCTTTGAACTCCTGCAACCAGGTACTGGAAAACAAAAAAGAATATTAACTCTCAGTCAAGATATAGCCAATCGTTCACAAAAATCAATTTCATCTCTCTTTGAAGAACAAGATTTCAAAAACATAATTGAACATCAAGAGATGAATCCACCGCAAAAAATCCATACTCTTCTTGAGCTCCTGCAAAAAGAATTTTATCCTAGAAGCAGTGACGCTGAACACATCTTTAAAGACAGGGTGAGAAAACTCAATTTACCTGACAACTATGAGCTCACCCACAGTCTTAATTTTGAAAGAGATGAAGTGTATCTTACTCTGACGTTTCCAGATTTGGAAAGTTGCGAAACAGCCTGGATGCAAAAAATGGGCTACACAAGCAAACATGAGTGAAATACCGGGGAACAACTGAAAGAAACAGAGAATGACTTATGATGGCTTCAGGAAAGACCATAGATCACATCACCGGCAACCATTATATCCTGTTTAAGATGGCGGTAATGAACATTATGCAGGCGGACGGCATCGCTGTGGCCAGAGATATTGAGCCCCTCAACAACCGAAACGCCAGAGTCACCAGCAAAAATTGGGGCAATAAAAAGATTCACATGATCAACCAATTGCTCTCTTAAAAAAGCACCATGAATAGTTGCTCCCCCTTCAACAAGCACCGAGGAAATCCCTTTACTGGCAAGGATCTTTAACAGCTGGCGAAGATCAACCCTGCCATCAGCACCACATCCCACCTGATAGATAACTACTTTCTCTGATCTTCTGATCCGTTCCATTTTTTCAAAACTGACTTCGGTTCCACAAAAAATCCAAGTGGGAGCTGAGGAATCAAGATGAAGGAGTCTAGCAGACTCTGGAATATGCAAGTGGGTATCAAGAACAATCCGGATAGGATCCCGTCCACCATGGGGCAGGCGAGTAGTAAGGGATGGGTCATCGACCATGACGGTACCATTTCCCACCAGGATCGCATCCACGCGATCACGCAACCGATGGACCTTCCGCAATGAGGCAGCCCCTGTCATCTGACCACTTTTATGCGGCTGATAACTGATGCGTCCATCAAGACTCATCCCTGCTTTCATCACTACCCAAGGCAAGGATTGAGTGATATATTTTAAAAAAGGACGATTCATGGCTCGACATTCAGCCTCAAGCACCCCGCTAATCACTTCAATCCCCTGACTTTGCAGATAGCTGTTGCCGCTACCATCAACCAGGGGGTTGGGATCTTGCATCCCAACGACCACCCGCCTGATACCACTGGCAGCTATCGCCTTACTGCATGGGGGAGTCCGTCCGGTATGATTACAAGGCTCAAGGGTCACATACAGTGTGGCACCAGAAGCCAATGCCCCTGCCTGACGCAAGGCATGTATTTCTGCATGCGGTGTCCCTGCCTTTTTATGATAACCCGTAGCAACAATCACCTGATCACGAACGATAATCGCCCCCACGCAAGGATTGGGGGAGGTTCGCCCTATGCCTTTACGCGCCTCTCGTAAAGCCAGGCGCATATAATAGTGATCTCGCTCAGATGGCAGCACTTAGGCCTCTTTGCTATCTCTGGCATCCAACAGGGTTTTCAACTCATCCACAAACTGACTAACATCTTTAAACTGGCGATACACTGAGGCAAAACGGACATAGGCGACCTCATCAAGTTCAGGCAGTGACTCCATCACCCACTCACCAATAATTTGCGAGGAGACCTCTTTTAACCCCAGATCTTGAAGCCTTTTCTCAATTTCATCGACAAAGGCATCAATATCATCATAACTTACTGGTCTTTTTTCACAGGCCTTTTCAAGGCCGACAACCATTTTCTGACGATCCCACGCCTCACGACGCCCATCCTTTTTCACCAGGACAGGCATCATCACTTCCAGTCGTTCATAAGTGGTAAAACGCTGGTTACATGTTAGACAAGAGCGTCGCCGTCTGGTAATAGTACTCTCCTTATTCAAGCGAGAGTCAATAACCTTGTTATCAAGATGACCACAATAAGGACACTTCATACTTTCTCCGATTTACAGTACAGGATCAACGATATCGGAAAGAGGAAATTTTGCACACAGTTCCCGTACTTCCTGACGTACCTGCGCGATTGTCTGTTGATCACGTTTAGTGATAACACGCTCAATCCAATCGGCAATCCGCAACATTTCTGCAACTTTTAACCCCCTGGTGGTAACGGTAGGCGTCCCGATACGCACTCCACTTGTCACAAACCGCGACTTGATATCAAAGGGAATCGCATTTTTATTCACAGTCATTCCACCCTGCTCAAGAAGCTCCTCCGCCTCTTTCCCGGTTATATCCTTATTGCTCAAATCCACAAGAAAAAGATGATTATCGGTCCCGCCGGATACCAATCTGAAGTTTTTGGCCATCAAGCCTGCAGCAAGTGCTTTAGCGTTTTCGACAACTTGCCCCTGATATGCCTTGAATTCCTCACTCATCGCCTCCTTGAAGCCAACGGCCTTGGCAGCTATGACATGCATTAACGGCCCGCCTTGGATACCAGGGAAGATATGACTATTCAGGGCTTTACCCCATTTTTCACGTGCCAGGATTAATCCGCCCCTGGGGCCACGCAAGGTCTTATGGGTTGTTGTTGTGACAAAATCCGCATACGGAACAGGGGAGGGATGCACTCCAGCGGCAACAAGTCCGGCAATGTGGGCCATATCCACCATAAACATGGCGCCGATCTCATCGGCTATTCTCCTGAATCCGGCAAAATCGATAAATCGTGGATAGGCGCTGGCCCCGGCCACTATCATCTTGGGCTTGTTTTCAAAGGCAAAACGTTCAACTTTTTCCATATTGATTCGCTCAGTATCACGCTCTACACCGTAGGAAATAAAATCAAACAACTGTCCCGAAAAATTAACCCCGCTGCCATGGGTCAAATGACCACCATGGGCAAGATCCATTCCCAGCACCTTGTCCCCAGGCTTCAGTGTAGCAAAATAGACGGCCATATTGGCCTGTGATCCTGAATGAGGCTGGACATTGGCATACTCAGCGCCAAATATTTCTTTGGCCCGGGAAATAGCCAAGTCCTCCACCTGATCAGCAAAATCACAACCACCGTAATATCGTTTCTGCGGATAGCCCTCGGCATATTTATTGGTAAAAATCGATCCCTGGGCCTCGAGAACCGCTTGTGATGCTATATTTTCAGAGGCAATCAGCTCTAACTGATTATTTTGACGCTCATATTCAAGTTTGATACTGTTGTAAATTTTAGGATCTGTTTTTTGCAATGCATTCATAGCGGAATCACCTTTTGCTTTTCCAGTTGACAACCAACCAGATTTCTTCTCAAAGACAGTCTAAACCGTTGTAACAAAATAATACCATTATCTAAATGACAAAAGCGGCACCAAGGACCGATCGTTCTTCATCTTTCCCTGAAGTGAGCAAGCCCACACCAGATAAACAAGAGAAAAACAAGACTTCAGCCATGACCGTCGGCCGCAACGAAATGGTTGTTCTGTAAAAGATCCTAAAAAAAAACCGGCATTTCATATTCACAATGCCGGTCCTTGTACGTTATTCTCAAACTAATCGCTTCAGCATTTACTATACAGCTCAATACGCCCTAGGTGACGCCCACCACTAAACTCAACCGCCAGCCAGGTACGAACGATTTCCTCAGCAACGCCAGGGCCAATAACCCTTTCCCCCATACAAAGCACATTGGCATTGTTATGCTCACGGCTCATACGGGCAGTATAGTGATCATGACAGAGTGCAGCGCGCACATGCAAATATCTATTGGCAGCCATGGACATACCAAGCCCTGTCCCGCAGATCAGGATACCACGATCCGCTGTACCTGCCTCCACCTTTTCACAAACCAGTTTGGCCAGATCAGGATAATCCACGGAGGCAGGGGAATAACAGCCTAAATCCTGCACCTCATGCCCCAACTCTTCCGCCAACACTCGGATTATCTCTTTCAGATGAAAACCACCATGATCGGCACCAATTGCTATCTTCACATCAATCTCCCGTAAGTGGTCTTTTCCCTGACTGCATTTCACCCTTGAAAACGCTGCATAACGATAACACCGTTGGTGCCACCAAAACCGAAGGAATTAGATACCGCTGCTCGAATCTCCATCTTCCTGGCCTGATTCGGCACATAATCAAGATCACACTCCGGACTGGCCTCCTGCAGATTGATCGTCGGCGGGGCAATCTGTTGACTGACACTCAGAGCTGTAAAGGCTGCCTCAATTCCGCCAGCAGCCCCCAGCATATGGCCGGTCATCGATTTTGTGGAACTGATGGCAAGCTTCTGGGCGTGATCACCAAAAACTGTTTTAATGGCCTGGGTTTCACAACGATCATTTAACGGGGTAGATGTGCCATGGGCGTTAATATAATCAATATCTTCAGGGGCAAGTCCTGCATCCTGCAAGGCCATACGCAGACATCGCGCCGCCCCTTCCCCATTTTCCGGCGGAGCGGCAATATGATAGGCATCACTGCTGGCACCATAACCAGTTATTTCAGCATAAATTATGGCGCCGCGCTTAATGGCGTGTTCCAACTCTTCAACAACAAGCATACCAGAGCCCTCAGACATGATGAACCCATCCCGATCTTTATCAAAAGGCCTGGATGCCTGTTCCGGCGCATCATTTCGCGTAGAAAGCGCCTTCATGGCGCTAAATCCACCGACCCCAAGCGGACATATTACAGCCTCGGTGCCACCAGTAATCACCATATCACTGCTGCCATAGACAATGGAGCGATAGGCTTCACCAACAGCATGGGTCCCTGCAGCACAGGCAGTTGAAAGGGCAAGATTAGGCCCTTTTGCTCCCAGCTGCATAGATATATGACCAGAGGGCATATTGGGGATGGCCATGGGAATAAAAAAAGGCGAGATCTTCCTTGAACCACGTTCAAGACAGCTCACATGATTCTGCTCAATAGTAGGAAGGCCACCCATACCACATCCAGTAATCACACCTACCCGCTGACAATTGGTTTCATCAATACTGGCTCCACTGTCTGCAAATGCCAATTTGGCTGCAACTACGGCATACTGCACATACAAGTCAAGGTGTTTGGCAAGTTTTTTTTCAATAAACTCTTCTACCTGAAAGTCCTTTACCTCTGCTGCAATCTTGACCGCATAATCACTGGTGTCAAAGCGGGTGATAAGGCCAACACCACTGGTTCCGGCGCAGATATTCCCCCAGGTTTTTTGTGTCCCAGTACCAAGCGGCGTTACTAAGCCAATTCCGGTAACGACAACTCTACGCTTTGCCATGTAAACTCTCCATCAAGCCAATAGATTCGTTTCTCACAGACATGAGAGGCTCTCATGTTCCACGAAAGCCCCTTTTTCCAGAGCTTATTTAAGCTTGTTTATATAATCAATGGCATTCTGGACAGTATTGATCTTCTCTGCCTCTTCATCAGGAATCTCAACATCAAACTCCTCCTCCATGGCCATAATCAGCTCGACAAGATCCAGAGAGTCAGCGCCAAGATCATCCACGAATGAGGCATTGGGAACCACTTTATCTTTTTCCACACTCAACTGCTCAACAATAATATCAACCATCTGTTGATCTATAGCCATTTTTTTCTCCTAGTTTTCAATATGTTAGTTAACAACTATTACAAATACAGCAACAAGACATCATTCATCATCCGGAAATTCTATTTCCCGTTTTTTACATATACATTCCACCATTGACATGCAGAACCTGACCGGTCACATAGCGACCATCTTCACCGAGAAGATAGGCAACGGCACCGGCTACATCTTCTGCGGTGCCCAAGGCAGCCAAAGGGATCTCTGCCTTGATCTTTTCCTGGATATCCTCAGAGAGGGAACTGGTCATATCCGTCACGATATACCCTGGAGCAACCCCGTTCACCGTGATATTCCGGGAAGCAAACTCCCTGGCCATGGATTTGGTCAGCCCCACAAGTCCGGCCTTTGCCGAGGCGTAATTGATCTGGCCGGCATTGCCGGTAAAACCAATGACAGACGTGATATTGACAATCCGCCCCCATTTGTTTTTCATCATCACCCGTGAAGCAGCCTTGGCACAAAGAAAAGCACCTTTCAGATTGGTATCCAGCACCAGGTCCCAATCTGACTCCTTCATTCTGGCCATTAGCCCATCTCGAGTTATACCGGCATTATTCACGAGTACATCAAGAGATCCGGCAGCGGTAGTTATCTGTTTAATGGCGTCCTGCACCTGTTCCCCGGCGGCAACATCAAAACAGATAATATCGGCACGTCCACCCGCCCCCTGAATCATCTTTTGAGTTTCTTCAGCTGCAGCTGGATTCGACACATAGTTAATATATACATGGGCACCCATGGAACTGACACGCTGACATATGGCACGTCCAATACCACGGCTTCCACCAGTTACAAGTGCTATTTTCCCTTTCAAACTCATGACTTGCGACGCGCCTCAATTTGCGTAAGAAGCTTGGGTACGATCTCAAACAGATCTCCTACCAAGCCAAAATCTGCCACATCAAAGATGGAGGCATTTTTATCCCGGTTAATAGCCACAATGGTCTCTGCTGACTGCATACCAGCAACATGCTGTACTGCCCCCGAGATACCACAGGCAATATACAGTTTTGGCGCCACAGTTTTACCCGTCTGTCCAACCTGATGGGGATAGCTGATCCATCCGGCATCAACCGCTGCCCGAGTTGCAGCAACCGCGCCACCAAGCGAGTCGGCAAGCTCACGCATCAACGTAAACCCTTGGGCGTTGTCCAAACCACGACCACCAGCAACAAGGATATCTGCTTCCTGAATATTCACATTATCCTGTTCCGAGACGACGGATTCAATAACCCGTACCCGGGTCGCAAGTTGTTCGGGAGTTGGTTTCACCTCAACAATTTCACCCTGCCGCTCACCATCAAAGACCAAGGCCTTCATCACTTTGGGACGCACGGTGGACATCTGCGGCCTTGAATTCGGACAGACAATGGTCGCCATAATATTGCCGCCAAAGGCAGGTCTGGTCTGCAACAAGGCGCCATCCTCGTCGCGGATGGCAAGCTGGGTACAATCAGCAGTAAGTCCAGCGCCGAGGGTTGTGGCAACACCCGGAATAAAGGAGCGGCCAATGGCAGTCGCCCCGGCCAGAACGATCTCCGGTTTATGTTGCCGGATCAGCGAGGTCAGGATTGCGCCATAGGCCTCATCAGTAAAATGGGCCAACGCCGGATCGTCAATTCGATACACCGTATCGGCCCCATGGGCAATCAGTTGGCTGGCAACTTCACCCGTTTCAGAGCCAATCAGAACCGCTGCTAACGGCACGTTCCGGGTATCGGCCAGCTTGCGCCCTATTCCCAAGAGTTCAAGAGAAACCGGCGCCAAGGTACCTCTTCTGAATTCCCCATAAACCCAAACCCCAGACCAGCTTGCGAGATCCAAAGGAGCATCCTTTCCTGCCCCTTCAATCTTTAAGGCCCCAGGATCACATACCTCTACACACGTTCCGCAGAGCGTGCAACCATCACCCACCACTGCCCAACTATCCACAACCGTAATAGCGCCAAATGGACAATTACTTTCACACGCGCCACAACCGATGCACAGCTCTGTATCTATAATCAACATTTCGTTTTCTCCCGCCAGTATTATAGATACGATTGCAAACTATCCACAAGCTGCACGATCTGCTCATCCAGACTTCCGGTAAAGACGGCCCGCTTGCACCGTGCTTCCGGTGGAAAGACCTTGACGACCTGAGTTGGAGAGCCAGGAAGACCGATACAGGCAGGATCAGCACCAATATCAGCCGCACTCAATCTCCTGATTTCCACCTTTTTTGCCCGCATCTTCCCTTTAAGCGAGGGAATCCGAGGCTCATTGATATCTTTCACCACCGTCAGCAAGGCCGGAAAATCAACAGCCAGCACATCATAACCATCATCCATCATCCGTTCCAAGATCAGTCCGGAATCTGTAGCCTGGCGCACCTTCTGCACACAGGTCACATAAGGGATCTGCAGACGCATGGCAAGCCCTGGGCCAACCTGAGCAGTATCACCATCAATTGCCTGTTTTCCACAAAGGAGAAGATCAAAAGGGCCAATAACATTTACCGCCTTGGCCAGGGTATAAGAAGTGGCCCAAGTATCCGCTCCGGCAAAGGCCCGATCCGAGACCAGCACCGCATGATCCACGCCGCAGGAGATGGCCTGCCGGAGAACCTCTTCCGCCTGGGGCGGCCCCATACTCAAGACTGTGACTTCACCGCCCAGCAACTCCTTTAACCTCACCGCCTCTTCTACCGCATGCTGATCATACGGATTCATGATCGACTGCACACCTTCGCGGGCCAGGGTATTAGTCTTGGGATCCAGTCGGACATCCTTGGCATCAGGCACCTGTTTCACACAGACAATGATCTTCATAGCATCCAGTTCCCGACCCATCAAGAGCGGGCATACTCCTTATTCAGTTCCTGACCAACCACGTTACGCTGAATCTGGTTAGTGCCCTCATAAATCTGCAGAATCTTGGCATCTCGCATCATCTTCTCGACAGGATACTCACGCATATAGCCATATCCTCCCATCACCTGCACTGCGTCTGTAGCCACCTTCATAGCCATATCCGTGGCAAAGACCTTACACATGGAAGAAACCTTGGACATATTATCAGGATGGGCATCTATATGCCTGGCCGCACCATAAACCAAGGCCCGTGCCGCCTCAAGTTGAATGGCCATATCGGCAAGCATATGCTGAACCGCCTGAAAAGCCATGATTGGTTTACCGAACTGGACACGCTGTTTCGCATAACTGGCAGCCTCATCAAGGGCCCCCTGCGCCAAGCCCAGTCCCAGTGCAGCAATCCCTGGCCTTGATGAGTCAAGAGTCTTCATGACGGTGATAAAACCGGTTCCCTTCCGACCGATCAAACGGTCTTTGGGGATTCGACAATCTTTAAAAATAAGCTCAGTGGTAGACGATGCCCTGATCCCCATCTTTTTCTCTTTCGGGCCACAACGGAAACCAGGATCACCCTCTTCAACCACCAACATGGACGCACCCCGCGCCCCCCTGCTCCGGTCGGTGATGGCAACGACCGAATAGATCTGAGCCTCCCCGCCGTTGGTGATCCATTGTTTCGTGCCGTTCAGTACCCACTCATCACCATCCAGTACCGCCGTTGTCTGAATGCCCGAGGCATCAGAACCGGCATTGGCCTCGGTCAGACCAAATCCGGCAAATTTCTTGCCAGCAGCCACAGCCGGCAGATATTTCTCTCGCATCTCTTGCGAGCCGGCTATAAGGATGGGATAAATACCCAGCGAACTGGCGGCAAAAGCCGTACCTACTCCAATACAACCACGCCCCAGTTGTTCAAGGGCAAGGACGATATCAAGACATCCGCCACCAAATCCGCCAAACTCTTCTGGAATCGGGATCCCAAACAGGTCCGCCTGAGCCATCTCATTCAGGATTACTCGGGGAAATTCATCTTTTTCATCAAGTTCAGCCCGATGCGGGATAATACGCTCATCCGTGATCTGGCGGGCGGTTTCCACTATCATTTCTTGTTCTTCAGATAAAAAATAGTCCAATCTTGTCTCCTCGTTAGAAACCGTTAAGAATACTTACCACCTGATCAAAGCTGCGCCCCAGGTAAATCCGCCACCAAAAGAACAAAGCAGAATAATATCTCCAGATTGAATCCTGGAATCACGATTTGCCTCATCAAGGGCAATAGGAATAGAGGCAGCCGACGTATTACCATATTTCTGCACATTTACAAAAACCTTTTCTTCACCTATTCCAAGACGTTCAACTAATTTATTCAAGATACGAATATTCGCCTGATGGGGAATGACCAACTTGATGGCATCGAGCTCAATCTGCTCTTGGTCCAAAAGCAGTATAATGGCCTCTTCCATGGCCTTAACAGCATATTTGAAGACCTCACGCCCCTCCATAACGATATGAGCTCCTGGACTTTCAGATTGTATCAGTTCGGGATTACAACTGGCAGCAGTGTGCATATGCAATAGACGCCAGAGGTTTCCATCGGAAAACAATTTGGCCCCGATCACCCCGCGATTTCCCTCGACATGGCCAAGGACAACGGCTCCAGCGCCATCTCCAAAAAGAATACAGGTGTTGCGATCATCCCAGTTCGTACGACTGGAGAGGGTTTCCGCCCCGATCACCAGAATCTTCTTGTTCGGATCAGCCTGTATATACTTATCAGCCAGATCAAGGGCATAAACAAATCCTGAACAGGCGGCATTGATATCAAAGGCAAAGGCCCTGCCGGCGCCCAGTTCTTTCTGCACAAAACAGGCACAAGAAGGCATCAGCATATGGGAAGAGATGGTCGCGACAATAATAAGATCAATCTCATAGGCAGAAACCTCGGCCATCTGTAGGGCATTCTCCGCCGCTCTGGCCGCAAGTCGATATGTTTCTTCGCCCTGCCCGCCAATACGCCGCGTGCTGATTCCGGTTCTAGTCCGTATCCATTCATCACTGGTATCAACGATCTTTTCCAAGTCCTGATTGGTCACAACCCGTTCAGGCAGATGGGCCCCTGTCCCCAGAATCGCAGTACCCATCAGACCACAACCTCTTCATCCTGAGCGCTGAGGGCAAGACCGGCGGCTATTTTCTGATTTACTTGTTTTTCGACCATCTTGGCAGCTTCAAGGATTGCATTTTTAATCGCCTCAGCACTGGATTTACCATGACAGATAATACCAATGCCATTGACACCTAAAAGAGGCGCACCACCATATTCTGCATAATCCACACGCTTAGCAAATGCACGAAAGGCGGGACGGGCAAGAAAATACCCGATTTTGGCAAGGGTTGATTTCATGATTTCATCTTTTAACATCTGCATGGCCGCCCCAGCTAATCCTTCACTGATCTTCAAACAGATATTTCCGACAAAACCATCACAGACGATCACGTCAACGTCACCCTGAAACACATCACGCCCTTCCACATTTCCAACAAAATTCAAGGAACTGGCAGCAAGCCGGGCATAGGTCTCCTTGACAAGGATATTTCCTTTCCCAACTTCTTCACCAATGCTGAGAATACCAATCCGCGGATGATCTATATCAAATATATGGGAAAAGGCAGAGGCCATGACCGCAAATTGAAAAAGATGCTGGGGACGGCAATCCACATTTGCCCCAACATCCATCATAACGACCGGCTTCTTCAAGGTAGGAAAGATACTGGCAATTCCTGGCCGGGACACATGCTCCATCCGGCCAAGCTTGCGCACAGCCGCCGCCATCGTTGCCCCGGAATTGCCGGCACTGACAGCAGCGTCAACCAGCCCTTGACGTACAAGTTCAAAGGCAACCAAAACCGAGGCATCTTTTTTCCTGCGAATGGCATCAACAGGTGACTCGCCCATCTCCACCACCTCTGAAGCATGGACAATCTGGATATGTGACGACCCAGTATTACCAGCAGCCAAACGGTCAAGATAGGCCTGCAAGATCTGCTGGTTCCCGACTAAGGTAACATCCAGCCCTGTCTGTTTTACCGCAAGCAATGCCCCGCCAATCAGTTCCTCGGGACCATGGTCTCCGCCCATGGCATCCAGGGCAATCCGCACGATTATGCCCTATTCTATATCAACATCAAGGCTAACAACCGTACGCCCCTTGTATTTGCCACAACTTGGACAAAGACGATGTGGCTGTTTTGGCGCACCACACTCGGCACAGGTGGCCATGCCTGGGGCACTCAGGGCGTCATGCGATCTTCTTTTACGGGTACGAGAGTGAGAATGTCGCCTTTTGGGTAATGCCATAATATCCTCCAATAAAAAACAAAACCTGTTTTTCAGGGTAAATTTGAATAATTTTCTACTTGTTTCAACAAACAACCTGTTGAACTTTCACGTAAAATCGGCACGATTTGTTTTTTCGCAAGCACGACAACGGAAAATTTTTTATTCACTCCAGGCTACTAAACCTCAAAAAAACACACCCAAAAGGATGTGCATAAAGAAAGAGAAAATAAACAATTTTCGCAAGAATGGCGAGGAAAAAAAACAACTACCCACACTTTATCGATTTCCCCCTCTTTCACTCAATACTCCCCCAAGAGCACCTGATTACTCAAGGGTACTATTTTTTTCCTCCAGAAGTTTAACCAAACCATCAAATTTGTCACGACGAAGGATAGACTTGAACTGCTCCATATAATTTCGAACCAGGCTCACCCCTTCGATGTTGATATCATATACCATCCATCGATCTTCTTTTTTTGTCATAATATAATCAACAGGCATCAACTGACCGTTATTCTCAATCTGCGTAGAGACGATGGCCCTATCATCTTTCAACCTCTCCCCAGTATATTGAATTTCCTGGCCTGAATAATTCTCAAACTTACCGATATAGGCATTTTCAAGAAGTTTGGTGAAAAGCGCCTGGAAATGATCCTGTTTTTCTTGCGGCAAATCCTTCCACTCTTTCCCGACCACCCGCTGAGACATCTCTCGAAAATCAAACCCCTTGGTCACATGGCCCATAATCTTGGCACGTCGCTCCACCTTATGTGCCTCTCCCTTCAAAGAGGGATCAAGTAAAATATCTACCAGGGATTTTAATGTGGGTTTTAACTGCTCGGTAGGCCCGGAAACCGCCAAAGCAGAAGAATTCACCACAAAAAAACAACAGACCAGTACCAACAATGTATACATATATTTCATAATTTTTATCTTCTTTAGATTTCTTGATACCATTTTCACCGACAACTCCTCATCATAACTCATTCAGTATATTTTTCCTCCCGTCCCTGTCCAACACCTTATTTCGCCTGTACTCAAGATACACCTGCCGCATGGATATATACGGATCTAAAGAATATCGCTTCATGTCTTCATAAAGCCCTGGATGCAGAGACAACAGGTTCACTTTATTAGTAGTGTAATAGGCTACAGCATCCAGATACGTAATATCGATATAGGCGATAGGATGACTTAGCGCATCACCGGCGAAACCGACAGAATCACGCAAAGTCGATGGCCCGAGAAGAGGTAGGCACAGATAAGGCCCTTCCCCCACTCCCCAAGTCCCCAAAGTCTGTCCAAAATCTTCCGGTTTGGGCTTAATCCCAAATGACTGCAAGGCAGGATCGCCAAGACCCAAAACCCCCACAGTGGAATTAATCAAAAATCGTGAAAGATCAATCCCCGCACCAGCAAATTTGCCCTGCAAGAGATTATTCACCACCCATATCGGGGACGCAATATTATCAAAAAAATTACCAAAACACTGGCGGAAATCAAGAGGAACCACCGTTGTATAGGCAGTATTAACAGGTTTCAATATCCAGAAATAGAGTCTATCATTTACCTCAAAGAAAAACCGGTTCATGGACTCTAAAGGATCACCGGCCTCCTCCTCGACAAAGAACTCATCAAGATTTCCTCCCCCCTCATCAATCAACAAACTGGCATCCGGGCTAAGCTCATTAGCCTGGGCAACCCAAACAGATCCCGCCATAAGGGCCAGAAACAACAAAAACGTGGTTCTTTTTTTTGACATCATAATTACCTCCGTAATACCGCTTCTGACAAAATCAATCTATCCCCATTTGTTCAAGACATGCGGCCAGACTATCAGGACTATCAACCTGCAAGGCCTGACAGACATACCCCTTGGGGGCAATCTTGCGCATCATCCCTTTCAGCACGGCCTTGGGCCCCACCTCGATAAAGGTGTCAACCCCTTGGGCAATCATGGCCTGAATGAGTTCACACCAGCGAACCCTGGAGGCAATCTGCCTGGCCATCATCTCTCTGATGACAACTGGCTGTTCTTCCACTGTTGCCGAGACATTAAAATATACCGGAGTTCGCGGACGATTAAATTCCACTCCGTCCATAAAAGCGGCAAAATCGGGAACGGCATCGGCCACCAGCGGACTATGATTGGCCACACTGACTGCCAAGGGAATAATCTTCGCCCCCCGCGACGCGGCAATAACCCCAATGGCATCAAGTGCCGCCGCCTCTCCTGAGATGACAATCTGTTGTTCGGTATTATGATTGGCAACGGTGGCAATACCCGCGCCCACGCACTGTTCAACAATCCCTTCAATCTCAGCGACAGACAAGCCAAGCACGGCCCGCATGGCCCCTGGGTGCTTCTGCCCCTCACGTTCCATCAGCATACCGCGTCTGGCCACCAGACGCATGGTATCCTGGACACTGAGCACCCCGGCCGCACAAAGCGCCGAATATTCACCAAGACTGTGCCCGGCAAAACAACTGGCGACAACCTTTTCTCCCCAGGCCTTTTGCAAGGCCTGCCAGCAGACAAGATTGGTCACGGTAATGGCCGGTTGCAGATGAATGGCCCTGGTCAGTTCCTCTATCGGCCCTTCAAGGCAAAGCTTGCGCAAAGGAAAGTCACACACGGCCTCAGCCTGTTCCATAATGGCCGCGCAATCAGCGTCTGTCTCAATAAATTCCCAGCCCATGCCCAGATACTGGGAGCCCTGACCGGGAAAAAGAACTGCAATTTTCATTTCAACACCTTCAAGGGCTCGTTCCCTTTTATTTTCTCTTTTGTCGTTCCTGCACCCCCGACACCTGCGCCCCTCAGAGTCTCGCTTCCCGCTCGCTTACCTGAGCGCCCCTGCCGTACCTCTTCCAAGATATTGGCAAGCAAAAAAAACACCACCCCGATGCTGATCGCTGAATCCGCCACATTAAAGGCCGGCCAGTGATGCGTCCCGATAAAGACATCAAGAAAATCGACCACAGAACCAAGCCTGACGCGGTCTATCAGATTGCCAAGGGCGCCGCCGCCAATCAATGGTAGACTGAGTGAATAGAGCATATGAGCATGCCGCAGTCGCGACCAGGCAATGACAATTACCACCAGGGCCACCGCTCCAAGAATCAAAAACAGATAGTGTCGCCATGCCCCTGTTTGTCCGGCCAGAAAGCCAAAAGCAGCCCCCTTGTTGGTCAGATAGGTGAGACTGAAAAAGCCGGGGACAATCTCCAGAGATTCGTACAGAGAAAACGATTTCAGGATCCACAGCTTGGTCAACTGGTCGGAGGCGACGACTGCCGTAACAATTACCAGAAAACGTATCATTTCTGTGGGGCCTCCAGATCCATCTCTGCCACCACGGCTGCACAACGCGCACAAAGCTGGGGATGCACCAGGGTTTGCCCCACAGTAGTTGAACGAATCCAGCAGCGTTCACACTTTTCTCCTGTGGCCTGCCGCACGGCCACAGAAAGCCCGACAAGCTCACGGCTCACATATGGAGCAAGATCAAGGACGGCAAAATCATCACAAGGAGTCAGCTCCGAGACGATACAGATATCTTTAATGGTCTGCCACTCCTGATTGATAAAATCCGCCCATTCACCGCCAACCTGAAGCAGCACCTCTGCCTCAAGGGGATGACCGATGACTTTTTCCTGACGTGCCCCTTCCAGGGCCTTGGTGATCTCGGAACGAACCATGACCAGTTTTTCCCACCTGCCTTCCAATTCACTGTTGCGTCTCTCCGGGCGCAACGGCGGAAACTCGACAAAGAAGACGCTCTGGTCAAGAGGGGCGTCCGGGACCAGACGATACAGAGCCTCCCAGGATTCTGCCGCCGTAAAACTGAGCACCGGGGTCATAAGCCGCAACAGACCGTCAAGGATTTGATGAAGCACGGTCTGGGCTGCCCGACGCGGAAGCGAATTCGGGCCCGAACAATACAGTCGGTCTTTGAGGATATCCAGATAAAAGGCGCTCATGGTCATCCCGCAAAAATAATTGAGTCCCTGATGAATCGAATGAAATTCATAGCGCTGATAAGCAGCCACCACTCGTTCTTTCAGCTCCTCAAAACGACCCAGGGCCCAGCGATCGATCTCCGGCAGATCACCATAGGCAACACTCTCCTGATCGGGATCAAAGTCAAAAAGATTGCCCAGCATGTAGCGGATGGTATTGCGGATCTTGCGATAGGCGTCGGCCACCTGTTTAAGAATCTCATCGGAGACCTTGACATCATCACGGTAATCCTCACTGGCTACCCAGAGACGGAGAATCTCGGCTCCGAACTTGTCAATCACCTCCTGAGGAGCAACCACGTTGCCGATGGACTTGGACATCTTCTTGCCCTTGCCGTCCACCACATAGCCATGGGTCAAAACCCCCTTAAACGGGGCCCGGCCACGGGTACCAACCGAGGTAAGCAGAGAACTCTGAAACCAGCCGCGATGTTGATCGCTGCCTTCAAGATAGAGATCAGCAGGAGAGCGCAGTTCTTCACGCTCTTCACAGACCGCCGCATGGCTTACGCCGGAATCAAACCAGACATCAAGGATATCCTCCTCCTTGATAAAATTGGTGGAGCCGCATTGGGCACAGCAGGTGCCAGGCGGGAGGAAATCCTCCACACCATGCCGGAACCATGCATCAGCCCCTTCCTCCCTGAAAAGGATATCAATACGTTCAACCACCACCTCATTCATCAACACCTCACCACACTTCTTACAACTAAGCACGGTGATGGGAACCCCCCAAGTGCGCTGGCGGGACAGACACCAGTCCGGCCTGTTTGTAACCATGGACTGGATACGCTGCATCCCCCAGGCCGGGGTCCACTCCACCTTTTCAATCTCGGCGAGGGCCTTGGAGCGCAGGTCATTCTGGTCCATGGAGATAAACCACTGGGGCGTAGCCCGATAAATAACCGGTTTCTTGCAACGCCAGCAGTGGGGATAACTGTGGCTGATAGCACCCTCGTGGAGCAAGACGCCGGCGGCCCGCATATCGCTATTAATCACCTTATTGACCGCCGGCACCTGCTGGCCTTGATATTGTCCGGCCTCCGCGGTGTAACAGCCCTCACTATCAACCGGCGACAGGACCTCCAGGCCATACCGCAGCCCGGTCAGATAATCATCCGCACCATGACCTGGGGCCGTATGGACACAGCCGGTGCCGGCCTCGGCCGTTACGTAGTCGGCCAGGACCATTAGGGAATTTCGATCCAGGAACGGATGGCGACAGTTCCGGCGTTCAAGACCCCGCGCTGAAAATGTAGCAGCAATGGTATAATCAGCAAGCCCCAACTCGGCCATCACCTTGGGCACCAGATCCTGAGCCAGAATCAATATCTCACCCTGGGCAGCCACCGCGGCATAAACGAAATCCGGATGAAAGGCCACCGCCAGATTAGCCGGCAAGGTCCAGGGAGTGGTCGTCCAGATCACCACCGACACCTTGGCACCACCAAGCGCCGGATCAATATCGGTGAGATCATCAACCACCGGGAATTTCACATAGATGGATGGCGAGGTGTGGTCATAATATTCGACCTCAGCCTCAGCCAGGGCCGTGGTACAGGTGGAACACCAGAAGACCGGTTTCTTGTTGCGGACCACCGCCCCGGAGAGCAGAAAGCGGTTAAACTCCCGGGCAATAACCGCCTCATAGCCATAGTTCATGGTCAGATAGGGCTTGTCCCAGTCTCCCAAGACGCCAAGGCGTTTGAACTCAGCCTTCTGGGTCTTGACCCACTTCTCCGCATACTTGCGGCAGGCACCCCGCTTGGACAATTTGGGGATTTCTTTTTTCTTTTCGCCCAGTTCCTTGTCCACATTGTGCTCAATGGGCAGACCATGACAGTCCCAACCGGGGATATAGGGGGCCTGAAAACCGGCCATCCGCCGGGATTTCAGGATAATATCCTTTAAAATTTTATTAAATGCCGTTCCCAGATGGATATGACCGTTGGCATATGGAGGGCCGTCATGCAGCACATAAAGGGGTTTGTTCCGCCCCTGCTCCTGCAATTGTCCGTACAGGTCTTCCTTTTCCCAACGCTTCAATAATTGCGGCTCTTTCTGGGGCAGATTGGCCTTCATGTTGAAACTCGTCTGGGGCAGATTCAGGGTATCCCTGTAATCCATGGTGTTCTCCTTTTTCAACAAGGCACGGCTTGCGAACAAATAAAAGTAAAATAATTAACGAACAGCAATCACAACAAGGAACAAACTGACTTTTTGCAAGGTACCCCCTGTTCCTTTTTGTATAAAACCTATAAAAATACCAACTGCGTATCAAGTTGCAAGGGGAAAGTAAGAATCAACGCCCGAAAGCACCTTTAATTTGACATAAAGTGTGGCCTTCATTATATGAAAGAGAGAAGTAACTTTCCAACTCTTTTTCCTGAGCATAAATTCAAGCTGCCAACAACTCAAGACAAACGATGACAAAAGTAATAGCCATGGCCGGGAAAGGCGGGACCGGCAAAACAACCACATCCGCCCTGTTAACCCGATACCTCCTGCAGAAAAAGATGACCCCTCTTCTCCTGGTCGATGCCGATGCCAACGCCAATCTCAATGAACTGCTCGGCGTGGAGGTGGGTCTTACCCTGGGCAAGATCAGAAAAGAGCTGAAGGGAGAACTACCTCCGAACATGAGTCGCGATCAGTTCATGGAGCTAAAAATTCACCAGGCGCTGATCGAGGAAATCGGCTTTGACCTCCTGGTCATGGGTCAGCCGGACGGCCCCGGCTGCTACTGCGCCGCCAACCAGTATCTGGCCATGACCATGGACAAACTAGCGGAGAATTATCGCTATATCATCGTCGATAATGAGGCCGGCATGGAGCACCTGAGCCGGATGAACCTGCGCACCATCGATTACCTGTTTATCACCTCCGACCCTTCCGCCCGCGGCATCCTGACCGCCAAGCGCATCTCAGACATCACCATTCCCCTGAAACTGGACGTCAAACATCAGTACCTGCTGATCAATCGCGCGCCCCAACCTGTGCCCAGCCTGCTCCAGGAAAAGATTGACGCGGCGGTCGCGGAAACAGGCATGACCCTGGGCGGCATCATCCCAACCAGCAATGACTTGATCAATCAGGAGTTAAGCGGCGAATCCTACCTCAAACTAGGCGATGACACCGAGATCATTCAAACCGTCACCGCTCTTTTTGATACCATCTTTGCCATGGACGATGTTCAATGACCGAGACCGTTGCCCCTTCCCGCACCGCCATGATCGAAATGATCAAGGTCTGCAAAAAATTTCCACCCAATGTGGTGGCACTGGACGATATTTCGGTCTCCATTGCCAGTGGCGAGATCTTCTTTCTGATCGGCAGAAGCGGCGCCGGTAAGACCACCCTGCTCAAACTGCTTTGCAACATGGAACGACCCAGCAATGGTTTAATCGAGGTCGCGGGCATGAACATCCATCAGGTCACCGGCAACAAACTGGCAAAACTGCGGCAGAAGGTGGGGGTGGCCTATCAGGATTTCCGGCTTCTGACTGACCGGACAGTGGCGGAGAACATCGCTATTTCCATGGAGGTCTCTTACAAAAAACCCCAGATTATCCGCAACCGGGTCAGGAGCCTGCTGGCGCAACTGCAACTCGAAGACAAACACGACATCCTGACCGGCGATCTCTCCCGCGGGGAACAACAGCGCGTGGCTCTGGCCAGGGCTGTTGCCAATTCTCCTGCCCTGATTTTAGTCGATGAACCCACCGGCAATCTCGATGCAACCAGCACCGAACAGGTCATGGAACTGCTGATCAGATGCAGCAACTCCGGTGCGACCATCGTTATCGCCACCCATGACGAGGCCCTCTACCGTCACTCCACCCATCGGATCATGAAACTCCATAACGGCAAACTCGCATCGCTGACCCGAGGTGACGGCCAGGAACGGCTTAAATCCATGGAAGCCATGAATGGCGGGAGCAGTGACGGGATATGAATTTCTGGTTTTCCATCTTCCGGCAGACAGGACGCAACCTGCGACAGACTTGGACCACCCAGTTCATGACCTGCCTGACCGTCAGCCTGTCGGTGCTGATTTTTTCTTTTTTTTATCTGATCTATCTCAATATGCTGAGCGCCGGCGATAAGGTAACAGATGACCTGCGTCTCGTCGTCTATCTGGATGAAGAGCCAGGACCCGAGATGCAGAAGCAGCTTCGTCTCAAGATCAGCCAGTTCGATCAGGTTCAGGAGATAAAATTTATCTCAAGGGAAGAGGCTTACGCGCGTTTTGCCGAGCAGCTTGGCGACAACCGTGACGTCCTCACCGATATGCCTACCGACTTCCTGCCCGCCTCCATTGAAGTAATCCCCCTGAAAACCCTGCGCAGTCTCAACCAGATCAAACTCTTTTCCGAATATCTGGCCACACTGCCAGGCAGCCAGAAGGTGCAATACGGCCAGAAATGGGTGGAACGTTTTTACTATTTCACCCAACTGCTTTCCATTATCGTGCTGCTCAGCGGGATTCTGCTCATCCTGACCGCGACCTTCATGGTGGCCTCCACCATCCGCCTGACGATCTTCGGCAGACAGGAGGAACTGGAACTCCTGAAGCTGGTTGGCGCCACCAACAACTACATCCGTACCCCTTTCCTTTTGGAAGGAATACTTCAAGGCCTCATCGGCTCACTTCTGGGCCTGACTTCGCTCTATATCCTCTTTCAATGGACAGCACGCCATTTCTCAGGTGCAGGCTTTCTTGACCTCTTTACCTTTACCTTTTTTCCTCCAGGGATCATCGCAACCGTTATTCTTTTATCCATCGTCCTCTGCACCGTAGGCAGCTACACTTCCATGCAGAAATTCCTGCGCATCTGATCCCTGTTCTCAGTCAAGATGGAAATAAGCCAAGCTGTCAATACATGCTCCTCCTTCAACAGGGCCTTCTGCCAAGGGATCAGATTCTTTCTTTATCCCTCTGCCTTCAGCTTTCTGCTTCTGGGCCTGTTGCCAGTGCAGGGAGCCAAGGCCACAGACTGGAAGGCCGAAAAACAATCTATCGAACAGAAGATTGAAAGCCAGAGCATCACCATCAATCAATTGCAGCAAGGCCTCAAAATCCAGCAGGAACAAGCCCTGGAGACCATAGCACAAGAAAGAGACCTGCTGGCCGAACTTGAGGTTATTGATGCGCGTCTCCAGGAAAAACTTGCAAAGCTGCGCACCCTGGAGGATTCCATGGCCAGCCAACAGGTGTTGATCAGCACCAAGGAACAGGAAATAAAGGCCATCCAGATTGAAAAACAAAAGGCGCAAACGCACCTGCAAAAAAGGATCACCGCCTATTACAAGACCGGGAGGGTCGGGATAATTAATGTCGCCTTTTCCGCTGACACATTGCCGAAACTGCTCAATATCCACGATTCTTTCAGCACATTGATCCAATATGACCAAAACATCCTGCAGCGATACCGGCAAACCATCGAAGGATTAGAACAGACAAAAAAGGCGCTGACCCTGGAAACCACTCTACTCAACACCTTTGTGAAACAGACCAGTGAAGAAAAAGAAGGGATAGAGCAGAGCAGACAAGAAAAAAATGAACTGCTCGCCCAGATCCGCACCCAGACTAAACTCCATGAACAGGCGGCCCAGGAGATTGAAAAGGCTGCCGGCAACTTATCGGCCCAGGTTGCAACCATGAAACAGAAAAATGAACTCCTCAGTCAGGGCTTTCTTATGAATAAGGGCAAACTGCCGGCTCCGGTGAGCGGAAAAACACTCTCCCTTTATGGGCAACCGATAAAGAACAGGATGGGAGTTGAGAACATCTCAACCGGTATTGCCATTGAGGCCCCGGACGGTACAAAGGTCAAGGCGATATTTGACGGCACGATCAACTACGCCGGGTACCTGCGGGGCTACGGCAATACCATTATTATCGACCATGGCTTTCGTTATTACACCATTATCTCCAGGGCGGAAAATCTCCTGAAAAAAGAGGGGGACGCTGTTACGGCAGGGGAAGACATTGCTGTTATGGGTGAGACAGCCACCCTGATGGAAGAAGGATTGTATTTTGAAATCCGTCATGACACCGAGACACTCGACCCGCTGCTCTGGCTGGACAAGAATAAACTTTCTGTCCCCTGACACAGGACCTTTAGATGATTATTATTCCCAAAATGTAATGATTCAGGTTGTCTTGAAACAAAAAAGTTTTTTATTAGAAAATCTTAAATTTAATCTGTAAAACAAACATGCATCGACCAACCAGCTCTCTGCTCCGCCATGGAATCCTGACCCTTCTCACCTTCTGCCTCCCCCTCCAGCTCCACGCCGAGATTTCACAGAAAGAACGTAATTCCACCTACCAGCAGCTTGAAACCTTTGCCAATGTCTTGAGTATCCTGCAAGAAAATTATGTAGATGACATTAATAGCAAGAAGGTAATGGAAGGGGCCATCAGCGGCATGCTCCTGTCCCTTGATCCCCATTCATCCTATCTCAAACCTGAAGATTTTAAGGAATTACAGGAAGAGACAGAGGGAAGCTTCAGCGGCATCGGTATCGAGATCACCATTGAGGAGGGGATCCTCACCGTGGTTGCTCCCATTGAAGAGACACCGGCAGCGCGGGTCGGATTGAAGGCCAAGGACATGATCATCAAGATCGATGGTGAGCCCACCCAGAATATGAATTCTCTAGATGCCATCAAAAAACTGCGCGGGATTGCCGGGACAAAAGTCATCCTTGCCATTCACCGCGAAGGCTGGGAGGATCTGAAAGATTTCACCCTTACCCGTGAAAATATCCCCTTGCACAGCGTCAAGGACTCTTTCCTGGAGCCAGGATTGGCCTACATCCGCATCACCAGCTTTCAAAGTCAGACCACAAAAGACGTCAAGGACGCATTGCAAAAACTTCAAGGACAACAGCCGATAAACGGGTTGATTCTTGATCTGCGTAACAATCCTGGCGGCCTGCTCGACCAGGCGGTTTCCGTTGCCGACATATTCCTTGATGGCGGCTTGGTGGTCTACACCAAAGGCCGGGTCAAAGAACAGAATATG
The DNA here is from genome assembly GCA_030653035.1 of Desulfocapsaceae bacterium. GTDB lineage: Bacteria > Desulfobacterota > Desulfobulbia > Desulfobulbales > Desulfocapsaceae > UBA2270. Next base: position 26,666 of record JAUSAB010000059.1, read on the forward strand.
ACCTTCCAGGCCCACAGCAATGGGGGCAAGAATCTTTTTCCACTCGTCGTTCTCGTCAACGAAGGTTCGGCCAGCGCCTCTGAAATCGTGACCGGCGCCATTCAGGATCACAAGCGCGGTATCATTGTCGGCACCAAGACCTTTGGCAAAGGCTCAGTGCAGACCATCCTGCCTCTGCCCGAAGGCGCGGGCCTACGCATGACCACCGCCCGTTACTATACCCCCAATGGCCGCTCCATCCAGGCTACCGGAATCACTCCGGATGTGGAAGTTCCTTTGGCCGACAACAAAGACACAACCAAGAAAAACAGTCCGCAGGTTACCATCAAGGAGGCTGATCTAAAAAATCACATCCCCAACCCGGATCAGACCCAAGAATCAAAGCAAACGCCGGCGCCGAAAACAGAAAAAGAGCAGTCCCCTGTCCTCCGGAATGAGCCGGACAACGCAGAAAAACCAGCCCTAAAGCCTGCACCCGTTGATTCTTCTGATACTGTCGAGACCCCAATGGACAAGGACAATCAACTCCGTTCAGCCCTGAGTATCCTGAAAAGCCTGAATATCTACTCTACGGCTGAGAACAAGAAAAACCCTGTTCCGGAACCTGCCCCGGTAAAGGAATAAAGAGGGCTGAAGGTTGGAGACTGAAGGTCATTATAGTTCATAGCAGATGAATTGATACTAAAACATCTAACCTTTTGATTTCATAATAAAGAATCTACATCTGCGAGAGAGTACCAAGTCATCTGCTACGAACTATAAGCACGCAAAAAAGGCCTTGTTTGCTTAGCAACAGCACCTAAAATCCCAATTCCTTCAAGAACTTTTCGTCCCGTGACCAGTTTTTCCGCACCTTGACCCAAAGTTTGAGCAGCACCTTCTGATCCAGCAGTTTTTCGATATCCTTGCGGGCGGCAGTCCCGATGCTCTTCAGTTTCAGGCCGCCCTTGCCGATAACAATCCCCTTCTGTGATTCCCGCTCCAGGACAATGGCGGCATGGATCGTGATCAGCCCTTTATCCAGGTCCTCCTTGAACGACTCAATCAGCACTGCCGTTGAATACGGCACCTCCTCGCCGGTCAGCAGGAACACCTTCTCCCGGACAATCTCTGCCACCAGAAAACGTTCGCTGGCATCGGTGGGGATATCTTCAGGGTAATAACGCGGCCCATAAGGCAGCACCGCCAGCAGCTCGGCCAGCAACCGATCATTGCCGTCGCCATGGAGCGCCGACATGGGAATGATCGCATGAAAGGGGAAGAGTTCGTCATAGACCTGGATCATGGTCAGCAGTTTTTCCTTGTTCAGCAGATCGACCTTGTTCAAAACCAGAATCACCGGACAGCGCACCTGCTCCATATGGCCGGCCAGTTCCTGCCCCTTCTCCTCCTTCAGTTTATCCGGCAGGGGAAGAGAGACATCAATCATATAAATCACCGCATCCACCTCATGCAGACTGTCGAGGGCAATGCGTACCATTTCCTGATTCAGCGGCTCACGGGCCTTGTGCAGACCAGGGGTATCAAGAAGGACGATCTGATACCCTTCATCATTGATGATCCCCAGGATCCGGTTGCGGGTGGTCTGCGGCTTGGGAGAAACAATAGAAATCTTCTGTTCCAGCAGCCCGTTCATCAAAGTTGACTTGCCGGCATTGGGCGGGCCGACAATGGCCACCATCCCTGAACGTATTGGTTTATCACCCAGGTCCATCATAAAAGATACTCCCATTAAGGAAAAAAGTTGCCGCACACAGAGAATAAAAGTGTTCAAAAAGTCAAACAATACTATAAAGTATCTGGTTCAATTCGTCACCTTTGCCGAGTGATTTAACTTTCAACTTTCAAATTTCAAATTTTCATGACCATACCGGGAAAACTCATCGAATATCTGGACGGCGGCAAGTTTATCTGCGCCTTTGTCACCGAGGCCCAGGACAAACGGCTGCGACTGACCAATCAAACCGGCCGCGAGCTCAACCTGCCGCTCTCCCGGGTGCTCCATATCTCCAGGCGCACCTCTTCGGTGACTGGTGACCGGGAAGCGATGCAGCGACAACTCCATGAGGCCGCAGATCATCGCCGCGCCCTGATGGAGGAGATCAACCTGGAAGAGATCTGGGAGCTCACTGCCGATGAATCCACAGCCGTTTTTGAACCGGTGTTTCTGGCGGAGCTGGCCTTTGGCGGCGAGACGGATGACAACCAGGTGGCCGCCTTCATCCGCTGCGTCTTCTCCGACCGATTATACTTCAAGTTCCGGGAAGGTGAGATCCACGTCCACTCCCGAGAGCAGGTCGAACAGCTCCGACTCCAGCAGGAGAAAGAACAGAGCAAACAGGCCCTGCTGACCAATGGGGCCATGGCCCTGAACAAGTTGCTGGCGAATGAGACAATCGAGGCCGACCTCAGACCCGTCCTTGACCAATGTCTACCGGTGCTCCAGGACTTCTATCTTTTCGCGGGCGATGCCCCCCAGGCGGCCACGGCCAGGGAATTGCTCAAGACGGCCGGCCTCACCGATCCCCACGCCCCCTTTCATCTCCTGGTGAAGGCCGGCATCTGGGGCCGCAATGAGAACATCCCCCTGCTTCGCCAGGAAATCCCGACCACCTTTTCGCTGGCCGCCAGACAGCAGGCCGAAATGCTCCTGCAGCGCGGAACTGCCGAACTGTTCAATGATCCGGGCCGGACCGACCTTACTGCCCTGGCGTCCATCACCATTGACGGCGCCACCACCCTCGATTACGATGATGCCCTGAGCATTGAGCAGGAAGAGGGCAACTACCTGGTGGGGATCCATATTTCCGATGTCGCCCACTATGTAAAGCCGGAAGACCCGCTGTTTTTGGAGGCCATGCAGCGCGGCACCTCCCTCTATTTTCCGGAAGGCCAGATCCCGATGCTGCCCCGCCATCTATCCCAGGGCATCTGCAGCCTGATTCAGGATGAAGTCCGCGCCACCCTCAGCATCATGATCCTGCTGTCACCGGAGGCCGAGGTGCTACGGGTGCGGATCAAGCCCTCCATCATCAAGGTGGCCCGTCGTCTCACCTATGATGAGGCCGACCAGCTGATTGCTGACAACATTGCAGATGGCGACTGGGAGCTGCAGACCTTGAACATGCTGCGCACCAAGTTGCGCGACAAACGTGTGGCAGCAGGGGCCCTGCTCCTGCCCTTTCCCGATGTCAATATCTCGGTGAACGGCGGCAATACTGTCCAGATCAGTCTCAGCGACACCGACACTCCGGCCCGCACTCTGGTCTCCGAATTGATGATCCTGGCTAATACCGAAGCGGCAAAATTTGTTGCCGACCGGATGGTCCCCGGACTCTTCCGGGCCCAGGGTCCGCCCCGGAAACGAATAGTGCATGGCCTTGACAATGATCTCTTCCTCAACAGCCTGCAACGCAAACAGCTCTCGCGCGGCGAACTGCTAACCAGCGCCAAGGCCCACAGCGGCCTCGGGGTGGAACAGTACACCACCATCACCTCACCGATCAGAAGGCTCCTTGACCTGCTGATGCAGCACCAGCTCCACTCCCTGGTCAGACGGGAAGATCTGCGCTTCAATGAAAAGATGTGCAAGGACTTCACTGCCGTCATCACCCGGACCCTGACTGCCGCCAACGCTGTCAAACAACAGCGCCACCGCTACTGGCTGCTCAAGTACCTTGAGACGAGAAAAGGAACCGGCATGAACGGACTGGTCCTTGATTCCAACCCCAGACGGGTCTTCCTCCTGCTCACCGATATCCTCATGGACATCGACCTCCCGGCCCCCGCAGGCCAGGTCCCGCAACCGGGTGTCATGGTACAGGTGAAGGTGACAAAGGTGGACGCACTCGATAACAGTGTCCGCTTTGAATGGTAGAGAACAGCGCAAAATAATATCAGTAGAAAATAGGGAAATGTGGGTAGTGTCCCTGTTTCCCACTGTTTTCCACTGTTTTCCAACACCTAATAGACAGTTATCCCCGTTTACGACATGTGAGAAGCCATGAACTTACTGCATTTTAAGAACAGATTGAAACAACTTGCCATAGGGATATCACATGGCAGGTACCATTTGCTTAATATTGCAACCTTGACAATCACATTTTTCTATCTATTTGGAGTTTTGAAGTTCTATCCTAAAACTGTAGCGCTATCAATGACATTGACCGGACTCTTAACAATTCTGGCTCAACAAATTTCTGACACCATTAAATTTGGCTCGCACAAACCAAATACCTTTTCGAGCTGGATCAAAGTTATCAGATCCTCTCTTACAGGCAAGCCGAACTCTGAAACTGCACGCTGTGTTATGAGTGGTGTAGGCTCCTTGAAGGCTCATGCCACAGCATCAATTGCTGCTGATGCGACGATTGAAAAAAAGATCGATTTCCTTTTAAAGCAATTCGTAACACTCAATTCTGACATAGCATGGCTTAGTGACAAAATCGACTCATCATTGGAGAAAACCGAAAAAAGGTTTCAAGTATCTCTCGACACAATAACGACATCCCTAAACACCGTTATTGCGAGTCATGTCGTTGGTGCTTACGATATGACTCTGTTCGGCATCACCATTACTATTTGTGGGACAGTCATTCAATTCTTCTGTTCATGAAATATTTATTCATCCGCGGATTCAAAATTGAAGTGCAACTTTTTAACCTCAATCAGTAACAACACCAAACAACCCACTGTATATGGAGCCGTGGACCGTGGGGTTGTGGAGATCCATCGTTTGTCACAGCCTCAACAAGAACGTAAGAGTTCATCATGCCTTCCATTGATACCATCATCACTTTCTTCACCTTGTCTTTGATCCTGGGCTTCACTCCGGGGCCAGACAATCTCTTTGTCCTGATGCAGTCAGCAACGCATGGACAACGGGCAGGAATGTTTATCATGCTTGGTCTGTGCGCCGGACTGGTTGTGCACACCAGTGCCGTGGCGTTTGGCCTGGCGGCACTCTTTGCAGCATCCGCGACTGCCTTCACACTTCTCAAATTCATTGGCGCCGCCTATCTTGCCTTTCTTGCCTGGCAGGTATTTCGCACACCGGCAACGAGCATCACCGGGGAGGGCAATCCCCAAGCCGACAGGCGACACATGTTTCTTCGTGGGATGATCATGAACCTGACAAACCCAAAGGTGATTTTCTTTTTTCTTGCCCTTCTCCCCCAGTTCGTGCAGGCAGATCGCGGCCCGGTCACTCTCCAGTTATTTGCGCTCGGTTGCATATTCATTCTCGCAACTCTCCTTGCTTTTGGGTCGATAATCTCTCTTGCAGCCTTAGTCAGTAAGCATCTGAATGGTTCACCCAGGATTCAGCATTGGTTAAATCGCCTCGCCGGTACCGTTTTTTTGGGTCTGGCTGCCCGCCTGGTAGTGACCGAAATCTAAGTGTGATTTTTTTCCAAACAAACTAAAAAGAGACATCTACGCCCTCACTTTCCCGTGGTAAACAATGAACAAAAAAACACAAACAAGAAAGCCATATCTCCTCTTTTGGACAGGACTTCTTCTCCTACTCACTACCCCAGCCCATAGCACCGAACCTACAAAAATTGCCATCAGTGATTTTGCAACTGAGGGCCTGACAGGATGGGAGGAGAAGAGATTTTCCGGGAAAACCGAGTATCAGCTTGCCAAGGAAGGCGATGCCACGATACTCAAGGCCACCAGCCGGGCGACAGCATCTGGCCTGTTCAAAAAGAAGCGCATCGACCTGCAACAGACCCCCTACCTGAACTGGCGATGGCGGGTTGACAAGCCCCTGCAATCGCTTGCGGAAAAGACAAAATCAGGCGATGATTACGGGGCGCGGATCTATGTGGTCATTGACGGCGGCCTGTTCTTCTGGAACACCAAGGCCATCAATTATGTGTGGGCCTCCACCGTCCCCACCGGCGAAAGCTGGCCCAACGCCTTTGCCGGCAAAAGTGCCATGATGGTTGCCCTCCGATCATCCACCGACAAGGCCGCAACCTGGTACCAGGAAAAACGCAATGTCTATGCCGACCTCAAGGAGTTTTTTGGGCCCGAGGTCCGCTACATTGACGCTGTCGCCATCATGACCGACACCGACAACAGTGGCCAGCAGACAACCGCCTATTATGGCGATATCTTTTTCACCAGTGACTGATATCCGGCCTTGTGAACAGAATGGAAAATATCTTAAAAGCACTTCATATATTCATCATATTACTGTTACTGGCGCTGCCAGGATGCGCCTACAGAGACGCAGGCAACTCAACAATCAGCACTCCAACAACCGCCTATATCCCTCGTGGTTCATCGCTCCTCGCCCGCTTTGCCCCTGTCTTTCTTGTTGAAAACGATCATATTCCCCATAATCGTATCGGTTCCCCAATCGCATGGAAAGATCAGGAAGGGACCGTTCATCTCTCCATTGATCCGGATCAACCAGCGCTTTATAGCCAGCAGATTCCCTTTCAGACCCCAAAAGGGACATATACCAACCTGATCTACAGAATACATTTTCAGGAAACCCCTTCCACCTTGTCTCCATTTTATCTAACCAGCGGCAAAAACGTGGGGCTGCTCGTGATTGTCACCCTCAACGTGCGGGAACAGCCGGTGCTGATCACCAGTGTCCACACCTGTGGCTGCTACCTCGCTTTTTCCCCCACATCATTTTTACCGCTGGAGGCCTTGCCAGCCGGATGGAACAAAGCAACTCAACAGATATATGGAGAATCACTCCCTGGAATATTAAAATTAACAACCAACCAACCTCATAATGGCCGGGCACCACGAACAGTTGTGGCAATCAGGGCCGACACCCACAGGGTCATGGGGATTACCCAGGAAGAAGAGCTGGATTTGACCAGCAGACACAAAGCAGTCACCACACCACTTCTCACGATGCAGACTCTGCAGGCAATAGCTGTTGATGGGACGACCACCTCTTTTTTTGAAACGGAAGGGGCAAGAAAAGGGTACGTCAAAGAAAGTCTCAAACCCAGAGAACGATTGTTGATGAGCTGGTGGACAATGGACTGGCATATCGGCGAAGACAAGGCCTACGGCCCAGGCGATACCGGCACAACCTTCTATACCAGCACGAAATTCTGGGCACGAGACCAATCAGATATGGGGAATTTCCCTCAATTTCTTCGATATTGGGGCTGGAATCTCTGACAACCTGCAATTCTTTCCCAACTCACCGCGGGAATTTGTCCCATCCATGCGTTTTACCATTGCATTCCTGCCAAAAAGACCTATTGTGATTTGCTTTCTCTATCCTCTACAATTACGCCTTGCAACAACTCCAGGACAACAGGCAAAAAAGACCTTTTGAAATATCATGAGTAAACAGCTTGAACAAGAAGTAGCCAAACGACGGACATTCGGCATCATCAGCCACCCGGATGCAGGAAAGACCACACTGACCGAGAAGCTCCTCCTCTTTGGCGGCGCCATCAATCTGGCCGGGGCCGTCAAGTCACGCAAGATAGCGCGACGCGCCACCAGTGACTGGATGGCTATTGAGCAGGAACGCGGCATCTCCGTTACCACCTCGGTGATGAAGTTCACCTACCGCGATTACGAGGTCAATCTCCTCGACACCCCCGGCCATCAGGACTTTTCCGAAGATACCTACCGGGTGCTCACCGCCGTTGATTCGGCGATCATGGTCATCGATAACGCCAAAGGGGTTGAGGCCCAGACCGAAAAGCTGATGGAGGTGTGCCGGATGCGCAACACGCCGCTGATCACCTTCATCAACAAACTGGACCGGGAGGGAATGGAACCGCTCGACATCCTGGCCGAGATCGAAGAAAAACTGCAGATCGAATGCGCCCCGATGTCCTGGCCCATCGGCATGGGCAAGACCTTCAAGGGTGTCTATAACCTCTATCGAAAGCAGCTCCACCTCTTCACCCCAGGCCAGGAAACCCGTAGCCAGCAGGGAATCACCATCGACTCCCTGGATGATCCCCGCCTTGACCAACTGGTAGGGGCCCGTCAGGCCAATGACCTGCGCACTGACCTTGAACTTCTGGCCGGGGCGGCCAACCCCTTTGAGTATGACCAGTTTATGAGGGCCAATCAGACCCCGGTCTTCTTCGGCAGCGCCGTCAATAATTTCGGTGTCCAGGAACTCCTTGATGCCTTTGTGGAAATGGCCCCTCCGCCCGGTCCACGGGCAGCAGTCACCCGCGACGTGGATCCCACCGAGGAAGATTTCTCCGGTTTCGTTTTCAAGATCCAGGCCAACATGAACCCGGCCCATCGCGACCGTATCGCTTTTTTCAGGATCTGCTCCGGAAAATTCACCCGCGGCATGAAGGTGCGCCATCACCGCCTCGATAAAGACATCACCCTGGCCAATGCCACCATCTTCATGGCCCAGGACCGGGCCAATGTCGAAGAGGCCTGGCCCGGAGACATCATCGGTCTGCACAACCACGGCACCATCAAGATCGGCGACACCTTTACCCCCAAGGAACCGCTCAAATTCACCGGCATCCCCAACTTTGCCCCTGAGCACTTCCGCAGAGTCTTGTTAAAAAACCCCTTGAAGATGAAGCAGTTACAAAAGGGATTGATTCAACTGGCGGAAGAAGGCGCAGTCCAGGTATTCCGGCCGCTCATCGGCGCTGATTATATCATGGGCGCAGTGGGCGTTCTCCAATTTGAAGTCACCATGGCCCGGCTGAAGAATGAGTACGGCGTCGATGCCGTTTATGAACCGATCAATTACCAGGCGGCACGCTGGGTGACCTGCACAGACCCGAAAAAAATGGCGGAGTTTGAAAGAAAAAATCAGGCGACACTGGCCCGGGATGCGGAAGGATTCTTGACCTATCTTGCCCAGAATGAATGGATGCTGAACTTTTTCATGGAAAAATGGCCAGCCATTGAATTCCATAAAACCAGAGAGAATATTTAGGAGCAGTTACAGAACAGCCGACGCTGTTCCGGCTGCTCTGTTTACTGCTCCTTATGCCGCTTCCAAGAAACAGCAATCTTTTCCGGCTGTTTCTTGGAGTGGCGTCTGGCAGATAACGGCCAGTGGTTGTAAAGATCAACCGGTCAAACACAATGAGCAACGTTTTTTTTGCTCATTTCTTAACGGTTTCTTATGCCGCTTCCAAGAAACAGCAATCTTTTCCGGCTGTTTCTTGGAAGCGGCGTCTGGCAGATAACGGCCAGTGATTGCGAAGATCAACCGGTCAAACGCAATGAACATGCTTTTTCGTTCATTACGTGACAGTTCTTTATGTCGTGGAATCCTCTTCTTGTTCATCATCATCGACAAAGATCAGGGCCTGCCCGGTAGACAGGGCTGTAGCCACCTTCTTTCTGGCCGTGGTGATAATCCGCTGAATCGTTCCTCGCGATACCCCCATAAACTGCCCAGCCTCTTCCTGAGTCAATCCGTCACGATCACAAAGCCGGAGGGATTCAAGCTCGTCACGATGCAGTTCTATTCGATCAAGTTTGCTTAAAGGAGTACCAGTAGGCTTAAAGGCCCGGCCACAGAAGTTCCCCTGACAATGTCGTATTTTTTTTGGACGTGGAGACATGTTGTTCTTTTTTGCAGTTAGAAGAAGCTGTTATAATACAATAATATCGTCACCAGGATGGCCAAAACAGCATAAGGAGCCGTAACGAAACATTAAAAAAACAGGGTTATTCCGTAACGGCTCCTAAACAAATATGGCAGTTTGCATGCGTTGACACACACAGACTGCCATCATCAATTCCTTCTTTTTATACTGCAGATGAAGGAAAAAATCAAATATTTAGGTTCCTGTCAATCAATGATGGCAATTACTGCCACCACCACAGACCTGATCCGCATGCATAATTGGCAATTTACCTGCCACAAAATGTTCAATAACTGCCGCCGCATCAGGGATACTGTTTCTATCAGCCCAATACACTTCAATCCCCACCTGATTAAAACCCCGTAAAGGGTTAGCGCCCATACCGCCCACCACAATGGCATTCACATTGGCGACATTAAGGGTACTCACCGGCACCATGCAGCCACCGGCACCATGTTCAGGTGTTGGGATCATTTCCACCGTTTTGATGTTTTTATCATCATCCAGCTCAACCACGGTAAAGACATCACAATGACCAAAATGTTCTGAACGACGGGCCTGCATTCCCCCTGGATTATTTGTCGGAATAGCTATACGCATTTTGTTCTCCTTCCATAACCGGTATCCCCGGATTCGTTAAAGATCATACAACGTTACCAATACCTGCTCATTGCTGAACAGATGCCGGACCAAAAAAAACATCTGTAAACTTGACATACCATGCCGCAGCCTGCACCTGAATGATGTAGGAAACAGCAATCACCAGCGCCGCATCCGCCCCTTGCACCCCAAAGGCATTGATAGACAGGGCAAGGGCAATGGACAGGTTCCGCATGACCGTTCCATAGACGAGGGCAATGGCATCACCACGGGAAAACAGCAACCTGCCGACAACGGTACCAATAATAAAATTCGCCGCATATAAAATAAGCAAGGGCTGCAGAATCTTCCACAGCACTGCCGGATCCTGGGACAACTGCTGCGCCTTCAGGGCAATGGCGACAAAGACAATGCCCAGCACACCAACTGTTGACAGTGAGGGAAAACGCGGGGCCCAGGTCTTCTTGAACTCCTGCTGCCCATATTTCTTCAAGAAAAAAGAGCGGGTTACATAGCCAAGGGCCATGGGGATAAAGACAATATAGGCAATCTGCTTGACCACCATAACCATATCCATATCCACCTTGGCGCCCATAAGCATCTTGACATAAAACGGTGTTGCCAGCGAGCCAAGGGTCAAACCAATAACCGTCATGTTGATGGCCGCTCCCATATTGCCTTTGGCAAAACCCGTCCAGGAGATGGTCATGCCACTGGTGGGCAATAAGGACGCCAACAACAATCCAAGCGCCATATAATGGTTATCAGGAAAAAAATAGAGCCCCAGACCATAAGCCAGAAAAGGAACGATACCAAAATTGATGGCCTGAGTCAGAACCTGCAGCTTGACATTTTTGATGCCCTCCTTGAGATGCTTGATATTAAGCGTCACCATCATCGGATAGACCATAAGAAAGGTCAGGGGCATAATCAGCGCTTTCAGCGATTTGACCGTTTCCTGATTAACGCCCTTGCCAAAAAGAAAGCCCAGCAACATCATCACCGGGATGGCCACAAAGAGTTTTTTATTAATTGAAAGAAGAAATTTCCACATACATGCTCTCACTCGAATAATCAGATACAGTCATCTCATAAAAATCCGTCATTTTGCCTCATCAATCATCGATCTGATCTTGGCAAACGTTTCCGCAAGAGATTCCGGGAACTTGGAATCACCAGGAACCATTTCCGTAATATCGGCGGCACTATAGCTCATATAGCGAATCTGCGTTTTCCCTTCTTTGGAGAAAACCATAACAAATTTAGGCATCAGAATCGCCCGCTCAGGATTGGCAGTCAGGCTTTTATCCGCCTTAGTGGGTTTGCAGACCTGCATCATATGCAGATCAAAGTCATCAGGAACAACGCCGCCATGCGCCGTAAAGGTTTTCTTCATATCCATGCTGTCACTATTATTGACGACAAAGGAATACTTCTTACAAATTGCCTCAAAATCGCGGGCAAACTGGGCCGCGCCCTTGGTGGTCTCCGCCTGATACAAATTTTCACTTCTGTTCATAGTTTTTCCTCTTGTAACTTAACTGTCTCTATTCTTTTCCGGCGCAAGGACTGCCCTTGCGCCAGCTTCTTTCGTCACGAAAACGCTAATGAACATATGCACAAAGTAATAAGCCAAGTTCCTTCTGTCAAGCAAATTACGCCCCACTCTGTTCTCAGGAAACAAACCGTGACATATTCGGCAATATCAGGTAAGTTTTTAGATAAAAACATCCCTTATCATTTCTATTTAAAAATAGATTCAATCTTGCGAGGTGTCGTCACGACTCTCTCTTATTTTCCATAATCCCCATGCAACGTAAACTCTTCTTCCTGCTACTTCCTTTATCCCTCTTCATTTTTCTCCATACCGCTCACGCCGAAGACAAGCAGAACAAAGATGTCCATTTCTCCGATCTGATCATTACCACCTCAAAAACCCATCTGCTCCTTTTTGGCCTTGTCAATAACGGCACCACTGAAGAAATGTTGCTGGGATTACACAATGGCATCCCAATCCAGTTCACCTTTCTGGTTGAGCTCAACAAAAAAGAAAAGCACTGGTCCGATCTGCAACTTGCCTCTCTCCAATTTCAGCACAGACTCACCTACGATACCTTGCAGGAAAATTACCGGCTTGAAACCAATGAAAAGAGCCAGAAAACCGAGATATTTCCGCAACTCAACAACGCCTTAAAAGCGATGAATGAGATAAACGGGATACAGGTTCTTGAACTCTCCAAACTCATCCCGGACAGTTCCTATCAACTCCGCATCAAGGCAGAACTCTACAAGAAGACCTTGCCCCTGAAACTCAATTATATTGTCCCCTTTGCCTCTTGGTGGGATCTGGAAACCGATTGGCATACTATTGAATTCACTTATTAAAACCTCGCCGCCCCGCGCATGGACAAAGTATCACCAAACAGCCCGCAACCTGTGCCTGCATCTGAACGACCGGCGTTAAACCCGGCACAGCGTCAGCAGAAGAAAAGACTCATCCGCCTGGTCATTCTGACCTGTTTCTGTCTCTTTTTTCTCTTGAGCTGGCTGGAAAAAAGTCTTGTCACCAGTAACAGCACCCTGCCTGTCAGCAGCAATATCCTGCTCTTTGGCATCATCAATCTCAATGTGCTGCTGGCCCTGCTCATGTTCTTTCTGGTCTTACGCAATCTGGCAGAACTCCTTTTTGAAAGCCGTCAGAAATTCTTAGGCACCAAGCTGAAAACAAAATTGGTGACGTCCTTCATCTGTCTCTCGCTCGTCCCCTCAATCCTGCTCTTTTTTGTGGCCCTGCAATTCATCTCCACCAGTATGGACTACTGGTTTAACGCCAATATTGAACGGTCCCTGCAAGAGTCATTGGAGCTTGCCCAGGCCGTCTTTCAGGAACGAAAAGAACAGGTAAACAGAGAAAGCCACTTAATTGAAGGACTTATTGCCAAACAAGAGACGACCCAATCCAAACCGGAAACCATCCAGAAAACACTGAATGACATCATCAGTTCTCATCTTATTGACGGCCCGGACAGCCTCACCCTGATTTCTGACAATCAGTCTCTCGAGATCACCGCCTCGACATCTGCACTAACCGACCTGACGCTGCCCAAAATCCCGATTAGCACCCTGCATGAAGCGCGCAACCAAAAAGAGCCAATCACCCTCGTGCAGGAATCCACGCGAGGCGATCTGATCCGTTGCGTTGCCCAGATCGTTTTGCTATCTTCCCCCCCCCAGAAAGCAATTCTGATCACCACTAGATTGATAAAAAAAGCACAAAAAGAGCGAATGACCCTTATCACGCAGGGCATAGAGGATTACCGGCAACTCAAGCACATGAAGAAACCCTTCAAATTCTGGCTGCTGGCAATTTTGTTTATTGTGACCCTGCTTATCGTCTTTGCCGCTATCTGGTTCGGTTTTTATATCGCCAGAGGAATTACCGATCCCCTTGCCAAATTGGCTACCGCCACCAGAAGGGTTGCCGAAGGAGATCTGGGTTTTGTCCTGGAGAAAAAAGCCGACGACGAAATGGGTTTACTGGTAGATTCATTCAACACCATGACCACCAACCTGAATTCCAGCAATACCAGACTGGAAGAAGTACATAAGGCACTGCAGAAAAGTTCTCAGGAATCAGAACAACGCAGGCGCTACACCGAAATCATTCTCCAGAATGTCGCCGCCGGCGTGGTCTCACTTGACAACTCCGGCCGAATCACCACCATCAACAGATTTGCCGAAAAACTTCTCCACATCAACAAGGATCACTTTCTGAATCGGCATTACCAGGAGGCCCTGCTCAAGGGACACGCGGAGATTATCAGCGGTTTTCTCAAGGAATTACAGATCACCGGCAAGACATCCATTGAGCAGCACCTGAAGCTCAGCATCCTCAAAGAAAAATTTTCATTGCTGGTCAATTTTACCCGGCTGGAGGATGAAGATGGCAACTCCCTGGGCTTTGTCATGGTCTTTGACAATCTGACCAAACTGGAAAAAATGCAACGCATGGCCGCCTGGCGTGAGGTTGCCAGACGCATCGCCCACGAGATCAAAAACCCACTCACTCCCATTCAGCTCTCGGCCCAACGGCTGCGCAGGCGTTACCCTGAAATCCTGAAGGAAGAAGACGGCATCTTTGATCAATGCACCCACACTATTATCAAGCAGGTGGATGAGCTGAAACGACTGGTCAGTGAGTTCTCCCAATTTGCGAGGATGCCCAAGATCCAGCAGGCCGCAGCCGACCTGGGCAAGGTCGCCAGAGAAACCCTTTTTCTCTACCAGGAGGCCCACAAAGAGATCACGTTCACCTGCAGCGAGACAGAACCCATCCCCATCTTCAGCTTTGACGCCGAACAGATCAAGCGCTGCCTGATCAACCTACTGGACAATGCTGTTGCAGTTTTATCCAATGACAGTACAATAGGCGGCACGATAGACATCGTCCTTTCTCTGAACGAAGAGAAAGAAAGCGTTTTTATCAAGATATCCGACAGTGGACCAGGCATACCTGAAGAAGACATCCCAAAACTCTTTGAGCCCTATTTCTCCACCAAGAAAACCGGGACAGGACTGGGACTGGCCATCGTCTCCACCATTGTGGCAGACCATAATGGCTACATCCGGGTCCAGAACAACATCCCTCACGGCTCAATCTTTATTATTGAACTGCCCCTTTTACAGAAAGAAACCAGTTAGATGGCCAAACGAATTCTGATCATAGACGATGAAGTCAGTATCCAGGAATCTCTTTCCGGTATCCTCCAGGACGAAGGATTTTCCCCCCTCTGCGCTTCAACGGCTGAGGCAGGTATAGAGCTGCTTGAAGAAGAACAGGTTGATCTTGTCCTCCTTGATATCTGGATGGGAAAGCACATGGACGGAATGACCGCCCTTGAAAAAATCAAGGAACGTTTTTCGCTGCCGGTGATCATGATCTCCGGCCACGGCACCATTGAAACAGCCGTCCAGGCCACCCGGAAAGGGGCCTTCGATTTCATTGAGAAGCCCCTTTCCTACGACAAGATCATCCTCGCCATCAATAATGGTTTGCGCTATGCCCAGCTTGAGCAGGAGAATCTCCTGCTCAGAGAAAATAGTGCAAAGCCGACCACCCTTACCGGCAACTCCCCGGTAATCCAAGCACTGCGGGCCCAGATCGAACGGGTGGCCCCGTCAGATGCCTGGGTGCTTATCCGCGGTGCCCACGGTACAGGTAAGGAGATCGTGGCCCAGTCTATCCACCGGCTTTCCCAGTCACACGACAAGGCAATGGTCGAGGTCAACTGTGCGGCAATCCCGGAAGAGCTCATCGAGTCCGAGCTCTTTGGCCATGAGAAAGGCTCCTTTACCGGAGCCCATACCAGCAAACGGGGGAAATTTGACCAAGCCGATGGCGGCATCCTCTTCCTCGACGAAATCGGCGATATGAGCCTTAAAACCCAGGCCAAGATCCTGCGCATCCTCCAGGAACAAAAATTCGAGCGGGTTGGCGGCAACAAGACCATCAGCGTCAATGTACGGGTGCTGGCGGCAACCAATAAAAATCTGGAAGAAGAAATAGAGAAGGGAAACTTCCGGGCTGACCTGTTCTGGCGTCTCAACGTGGTGCCCATCCAAGTTCCTCTTCTGCGCGACCGCCTGGAGGACATCCCCCCGCTGGTGCAGGAATTTCTCACAAGACTGGCCGCAGGAGGCATGGGCCAGAAAGAGTTTTCAGATGGTGCCTATCAGGCCTTGATGACCCACTCCTGGCCGGGAAACGTCAGGGAACTGCGAAATTTTATTGAACGGATAGTCATCATGTGCCCAAATCTCGTGATCTGTGAAAAGGAAATTCACCTTTTCCTGACCCCTGGCACAACAAGCGTGGCCCCGCATGACCAGACCGGCCTGCTCCCCTATCTAGCTACTGATTTCCAGGAGGCAAAAAAGAGTTTTGAGCGGTATTATCTCCAGTTAAAACTCAATGAAAACGAAGGCAATATATCCCAGACCGCCGAACAGATAGGGATGGATCGGAGCCATCTCCATAAAAAGCTCAAAAGTCTGTACATTATCGCTGAAGGTTAAAAAAAATTTTAAGGAGTTCACATTATGGTTTTCCCTGAATATCGACCACGCCGCATGCGCCGCAACGAGACCTTCCGCGCCCTTATCCGCGAGACCAGCCTCTCGGCCTCACAACTCATCTACCCTCTGTTTGTCATGCCCGGCAAGAATAAGCGGGAAGAGATTCCCTCAATGCCCGGCGTCTTTCGACTCTCGGTGGATCAACTGAAAAAAGAGGCGGAAGAGTGTCTGCAACTGGGCGTTCATTCCGTGATTCTCTTTGGCCTTCCGGAAAAAAAAGATGGGGTGGGTTCCGGCGCCCATGCCAAGGATGGGATTATCCAACGAGCCATCAAGGAATTAAAAAACAAGGCCCCGGAGATGATGGTAACAACCGATGTCTGTCTCTGTGAATACACCGACCATGGCCACTGCGGTTGCCTGATCGGCAACACGGTGGACAATGACGCCACTTTGGAAATCCTGGCCAAGACCGCCCTTTCCCATGCCCAGGCCGGCGCTGACATGGTGGCCCCATCCGACATGATGGACGGCCGGGTGGCAGAAATTCGTGCCGCCCTTGACGAAAACAATTTTGAGATGATCCCCATCATGTCCTATGCGGTCAAATACGCCTCCGCCTTTTACGGCCCTTTTCGGGACGCTGCCAACTGCGCTCCGCAATTCGGCGACCGCCGCAGTTACCAAATGGATCCGGCCAACAGCCGCGAGGCCTTGCGCGAGGCGACACTCGATGTGGAGGAAGGGGCGGATATTCTCATGGTCAAACCAGCGGTTGCTTATCTTGACATCATCTCAAAACTCAAGGATGAATTTGACCTGCCCATTGCCGCCTACCATGTGAGCGGTGAATATGCGATGATCAAGGCTGCCGCCGAAAAAGGCTGGATAGATGGAGATAAGGTCATGGCTGAGACCCTGCTTTCGATTAAACGGGCCGGCGCCGATATCATTCTCACCTATTTTGCTAAAGATATGGCCCGGCTGCTCCGCGACCACAGATAGACAACAAACACAATAAAAAAAGGGGGAACGCTCTTCATGAGCGATTCCCCCTTTTTATCAAACAACCATAAGACAGTAACTAGGGCTACACCCTGATATCTATCCGTTTTTGCGGACTCTTTTCTGCCACCTTCTCACTCTCATCTGCTCCGGTTTTCCCTTGCTCAGCACTCTCCCCTGCAGGAGGGACATTTTTAGCCAGAGCCAAAGCCGCCGTTGACAATGACGTGCTGTCAACCCCGCCTTGCAGATTACTCGACAAATCGTCTTTTGCCTTGGAAGTCCCTTCAGTTACAGAAGAACGCTGAACCCGTTCAGCCCCGGTAAGCGGCATCATCCCTGTCATTTGACCAATCATAATCACACCCCTGCTAAAAGCTAAAAAGATTTATCCTTAAATCTTTTTTCAATATAATCTCCTTTCAACCACTTGACAAGGGTCATATCCCATGATTCCAAGAAGACACGCAGCGACTTACTCCGTAACCAAATCCCGCAGACCAACATCGCCCCCACCAGATCAGCCGACAAATCCAGCCCACTGACCGAACGCTGAGGAATAAATGACTGATGGAACTCATCAGTCATCCCATAACCCAGGCAAAAGACAACTGTTTTCAGGGCCACCTTGACAAGAGTCCCCTGTCTTCCGGGATAAAAACTCCACAACACGGTCAAGGCAAGCAGGCCATATATGGTCATATGACAGATCTTATCAGACCCAGGAAACGCAGGCAAATAAGGGGAAAGGGTATCACCCGACTGATGGGAGAGACAAAAGATAATTCCCATCACCAAAAACAAGGGAGCTCTACGCACGAGGGAAAACAATCGATTCCGGTCAGGCTGACGGCACAACCGTATTTTGATTATCCTGCTTTACATGAACCATCCCGAGTTGTTCTGCCGAGAATTTCTTCTTAATCCGCTTCATTGAGGCATGAATTTCTTTGGTGGGATAGCCAGTCAATGTTTGCACAGATCGATCCGCATAAGCGGTGATCTCAAATTCACGGTTGGGGAAGGCAAAGGTATGACTCCAGTTGATCTCAATAGTTTCCGGTTGCTGATCAAGGGGAACATCGAGCGCCACTCCACCACGAGCCAACTGCACACCGTCGGATTCAGAAATCTCAAGCAGCCAGGCATCACCGACAACCGTCGAAAAGAGAATAAAAACACCAAGTTCCTTGACCTTCTGTTTTCCTTCAGCAGCCGCCTTCTGGATCAAATCAATTTCATGGGCCAGAGAGATCTTAAAGGCCTGTTCCGGACTCCTGGGAACAAGGCCAGCCTGTTGTTTCAACAAACAACAGTGTTTGAATTTTCTGCCACTACCACAAAGACATTGTTCATTTCTTCCTATCTTTCCCATTGTCACACCTTTCACTCTTTCAACTTTATCAATCTATCACGAACACTTGCTATATCCACACTGATGACAGGTTTCACACCCCTCTTCAAAAATCAATTGTCCTGAACATTCCGGGCAGGCACTGGCAAAACCATGCTGGGTCCCAGCCATGAATGATTTAAACAGTTTGCTCAACTGCGCCGGGAGGTCTAACATATGTCCGCTGGAACGGTCAAGCTGTTTGATGATCTCACTGACCGGGATATTGAAACGCAGGGCCAGGGAAACCAGGCGACAAGTGGTCGTCCACATCGTTGATTTGTCCTTCAGATCGATACGGTTATCAAAGGGGAATTTGGCAAAGACCTCCATCGGCTTCTCATTCTCATCAAAACAGACAATAATATAGACCGATTTCTGGTCATGATCCTTCAGGCGATAGCGCTTGGCATTCAAGGTATCCGGCAGGTTCTTTTTCACCATGCCGTCACAGGAGACCACTGCCACCTGCTCCGTTGCCGACAATTCCCCGCCGGCATTCAGGACCTGCGAATCCCTGGAGCCATCGCGATAGACTGTCAACCCCTTGCACCCTAACTGGTAGCCAAGCAGATAGCACAACTTCACCTCTTCACGAGTGGCGTTATGAGGCAGATTAATGGTCTTGGAGATGGAGGAATCAACCCCACTCTGCTGCAAGGTCCCTTGCATACGGATATGATCCTCAGGCCTGATATCCTGGGCCGTACAAAAGACCTCCTGCCAGCGGGCCGGGATCTCATCATGGCCCATCACCGTGCCGGAATCCGCCACCTTGCTCATCAACTCTTCCGAGTAAAAACCCTCTCGTCTGGCAATCTGTTCAAAGTATTTATTAACCAGAATCAACCGGTCCCCATCCATCACGTGCTTAACCATGACAATGGAGAAATACGGCTCGCAGCCCGAGGCACAGTCGGCAATCATAGAGACCGTCCCGGTTGGCTGGATCGAGGTCAGGGCCGCATTGCGACGGGCGCCATAGGTATTAATGGCAGGATCATAAGCAGGGAAGGCCCCTTTTTCCTCCGCAAGCTGCATAGAGCGCTCTTCGGCCGCATCACGGACAAGCTGCATCACCTCAGCGGCCAAGGTCCGTCCCTCAGCACTTCCATAGGGGATAGCCATCTGAATCAGCATATCATGGAGCCCCATAATCCCCAGACCAATTTTCCTGGTCTTCAGGGTCATTGCCTCAATCTCAGGGATGGGAAAGCGGTTACAGTCAATTACATTATCAAGAAAGACGGTGGCCATCTGGGCAACTCTCTTCAGGCGCCCGTAATCGACCTGACCATTGACGACAAAATTGGCCAGATTAATGGAGCCAAGATTACAGCTCTCATAAGGCAGCAGCCACTGCTCTCCACAAGGATTGGTGGCCTCAAACACACCCAACTGAGGGGTCATATTGGCCCGATTGGCCGCATCGATAAACAGCACCCCCGGCTCCCCATTATGCCAGGCAAGATCAATGATCTTTTCAAAGACACTGCGCGCATCAAGACAGGCCACAACCGCGCCCGTGGCCGGCTCAATCAGATCGTATTCACAGCCATCCTCCACTGCCGTCATAAAGGCATCGGTGATCGCCACGCTGAAATTAAAATTATTAAACTTGTTCTGGTCCTCTTTGGCGCGGATAAAATCCATGATATCAGGATGATCAATACGCAACACCCCCATATTGGCCCCCCGCCGCTTCCCTCCCTGCTTGATGGTTTCCGTAGCAACATCAAAGACCGCGGCAAAGGAAAGGGGGCCAGAGGCAACACCTTGGGTTGATCTCACGGCCGCATTCTTGGAACGAAGACGGGAAAATGAATATCCGGTTCCGCCCCCGGTCTTGTGAACCAGCGCTCCATTGCGGATAGCGGTAAAAATCCCATCCATCGAATCCTCTACGGGAAGGACAAAACAGGCAGACAACTGACCCAGGTCCGTCCCGGCGTTCATCAGGCAGGGGGAATTAGGCAGGAAATCGAGATGATAGATCAATTGAAAAAATTCTTCCCGCAATTCATCACTTTGCTGTCCCTGACTACCACCCTGGGCCACAGCATCGGCAACCCGGCGGCAAAGGGTCTCCCAGGTTTCCACCGACTGACCGGCATCATCTTTTAGATAATAGCGCCGGGCCAGGACGGTCTCGGCCGTGGCAGTCATTTCCTGTTGGGTGTGATCATGCATCGTATTGTGCCTCTTGTTATAATCTTGTCCATCAATAAATCTGGAAGAGCTAACCTTAAACCTTCTGGACGACCCTGCATTCTGGGGAAAACCCTCAATAAAAAAAGTTTGGCAGAAACAAGGAACGCATCACCTTATACACCACCCTTGCGATGTTACTCAAGCAGATTCTACAACATATTGTGGTACAGACAGAGATAACGATGACAACTCCTTTAATATTCAAGAAAATCACATGAAAAAAAAGAAAGATAAAAAGATTAGCTCTTCTTTGTCACATTCAACATCACCCCCCTTAATTTTACGTTGTCAGATTAGCTTAAATAGCACAACCAGTCACCCACCCCATCCCCTCCTTGATAAGGAGGGGATGGGGTGGGTCGGGGGAATAAAGTTCCCCCCTGATTCAGGGGGGATTAAGGGGGGGTAAAGGGTTGCCGGATACAACGGTGAAACAATGTGATAAAGTAGAAATAACCTATGACTGCTTCTGGACTTTTTTGTAAATTTCTGGACACTACCACCTTTCATTCTCCCCTCAAGTTTTTGATGGGACAAAGTTCGTAACTTGTACTTCTTCCTTTTCCGGGACATTTTTGCAGGATATTGTTTTCCACAAGATCGCTGAGATCGCGGCTGGCTGTTACCTTGCTGCACTTCGTCATTCCTGCATATTTCCGGGTTGTCATGCCTCCTTCAAATCTTTCTCCGGCATCCAGCAGTCGGTTGATTACCTTGTGCTGTCGGGCATTGAGGGCAGTATTCTTATGATACTGCCAGAACGCAGCTTTCTGGACCACTTTTTCAATAAGCCATTCTGATTCATTAATGGCAGCCTTCAGGGTCTGTAAAAACCATTGGAGCCAGCCGGTGATATCCAGGCCATTCTTGCCGGCAGTTTCAAGAACACGATAATACCCTTTTCTGTCCAGGCTGATTTGCTTGGAGAAAGAGGCCAGTTGCATAACAGCCGGATAACTCCCTGTCAGTTGGCGATCTGTAATGGCTCTGCCAATTCGTCCGTTACCATCGTCAAAAGGATGGATCATAACAAACCACAAATGAGTGATTCCGGCCTTGATCAGTGGATCTTGTTCATTGCTGCTGTTGACCCAGGCAAGAAATTGCTCCATCTCTTTTGATAAGATTTTTTTGGGTGGCGCGATGTAATAAACCGTTTCCCGGCCCAGTGGACCGGATACAATCTGCATTTCTTCTTCGCCACGATATTGACCGACCCGAATTTTTGTCAGACCTGAATACCCTGAAGGAAACAGGCCTGCATGCCAGCTGCAGAGCCTTTCTTCGGTTAATGGCTGATGCGGCTCATTTCTCGCATCAAGCAGCATGGAGACAAGGCCATCCGCCTGAGCGTCCCAGTCTGCGGAATCTTCAGACAGTCCGAGTCGCCTGCGGATTGATGCCCGAACTGAACTGCGGCGAAGGACTTCTCCTTCGATGGCAGATGTTTCCATGGCATCATCCGCCAACACCTGTTCCTGCACGCCCATCTGTTCTTCATTGTTCAGCGTGCGAGAGATTGTGTCCAGTCTCCCTGCCAGTCGGGAAACAGCACCTATGTCTGCAAGCAAGACGCCGGCATCATACGAAAATGCGGGCCAGTTACGATGTTGCCATATCCAATGATTCGTTTGCATGGGATAATCGTATCAATTAGCTTATGAATAAGCAAGCTAATCGTATCATTTTTTGCAGGAGAGGGGGATGCTTTTTAAAAAGAATATTTTCTTACTGGAATACTCAGGGAAGGTGGTGATTTTGATTATTCCCTTTCAGTGTTGGGAACAAAAACAAATGGCAATAAGTTCTCCCCAAATGTTGGGTATAGTGTTGGGTAGCATAATTTCAAGGCATAAAAAAAGGGGATAGAAATTAATCTAACCCCTTGATATTTTTATTACTGACAAAATTACTGGTGGGCGAGGCGGGATTCGGACCCGCGACCTTCGGCTTCGGAGGCCGACACTCTATCCAGCTGAGCTACCCGCCCTGAACGGATCTATATGGTACTACAAATTTTGTACTTAACCATGAGCTTCAACATCAAAAATTCACAAGATCGCTTCTAACAGATTACGAAATATAATACTACATTTTTCAATTTTCGATACAGCTATCGAACCATCATTGAAAGATTTGATATAATTATCTCTAGTTTGCTCCGCGATCTCTTTTCGGTAGAGCTATTAACTTGGGCACTGGCTTTCCAGATATAAACTATTCCCCACATGGAGTGCAGATCCAACGAGTCTGTAGAAAAACTCGATTTACAATAATGATCCAAATGAAAAACGAGTGATTTTTTCTCCATTTTCATTTTGATTGGAATTTTTATTCGTTTTTATTTTCCGACCGTCTTGTTTCTATTGTTCGAAGCTCTAT
>JAUSAB010000095.1 GCA_030653035.1 Desulfocapsaceae bacterium
TCATCTTTTTTTAATGCGGTATTTATCCGATACACAACGCCCCGGATGAGTAGCGCGTTGTTTGCGTCTACCTCGATCCATTTGATGTCCCGGAGTTTGATTTACCTTGATATTGGATCGTAGCAAAAGCGCTACTCATCCTTGGCGATGTCCCGCGAAGCGGGGACATCGCCAAGGGTAACCAGCGGCGGCCACTGAACTTAGCCGCGATTAGCGCAACGCTGCTCCCCGCCGTCTGGTTGACCCAATTGTTAGAAATATGCCGAGAATTGAATTGGTGCCGCGCTTATTTTATGTGGGTTGTTACAAAGAAGCCGACTTTGATCCTGACGAGGCTACTAGAGCGGATAGAAAGGCCTGATCCTCAAAGAGAATCTTCATGCCATTTTCAAGTGCACGGTCAAGCGCGAGCTTCGCGTTATTTCCAGTAGCGAGTTGCGTATACGGCTCAACCCCTTGAGCAACAATCTGTTTTGAATAAAGTTGATCCCCATTTTTCGATTTCACAATAACCGACATATTGAGGTCAGCAATTGCATCACCAGAAAAGAAGCCAATTTTGTGGTCGTTGTAAAAACGTGTCAGATCGGCCGCAATTTTAACAAACGCCGCATCTGAGCTAAGTTTGAAACCTCGAGACTGAAGCTCTTGCTCAATAGCCTTACGGATTGTCAATGCAACATCTTCAGTTGCAGTAATTGGAGCCATCTCCATTCCATAACCATTCTTCTTGCAGCTAACCTTGCTCTTATCTGGTCTTTGATCTGCCACTTCTACATTTACAGAAACATTGTCTGCCCCTGCGATTTTAGAAACTCCAGTCTGCTGATTATAATTAAGTGCAATCTGCTCTGTGGTAAGAGCGCATCCTGACAGGCTTGAAACAACAGCTACGCAAAATGTAAAAACAAGTATTTTACTGTTCATGATCCGTGTCTTCTCCTTTTGTTTAAATTAACGACATTGAAATTTCTAACGTTTCGGTTCACCCGACCGCAAAAGCGGCCAGATGAAGCCAGAGCTTGCCACAAAAACCGCGCCGATTTTGCAGGTCGGAGTGCAACCGATTGTTAGGCATGCCGTTACGAGTGCCCACTTTCCCTCCTCACTACGTTCGGATCGTCTACTCGGCAGACAGAGAGATGCAAGACATAGAAAGATGACGGCGGATTTACACCACCTTCCATACATTGCCTCTCTCTTGCGGCAAAGACCATGAATCCCTTCGACTTTAACTCAGCAATCTCGCCATCAATGGCCTTAGCTGCCCGGATCCGTTCTATTGGCTCCATCCCATCGCCGATGTCTCCCCAGTCAGAGACGTTCTGGATGAAACTACCTACTAGTTCGGTTTCCTCGTCATTGAGGCCTTCGCTGTAGTCGTGGTATGCACCCTGGCAGCCGATAGCGAGGCTTAGCAACTCTTTGCCGGATTGGATTGCTGGCAGTTGCTTGGGGATTTCGTTGCTGATTCGCTTAATACTAATGGAAGGGATTTGCGGATGGTCTTGGAGTTTAGTTTCAACCCATTTCTCGTGGTTCGATTTAATGACCCGCATTACATCGGCAGTATAGGTTTCCACCTGATCATCGACCATTTTGTGGTGGACACGGCAGAGCAACATCAAGTTCGAAAGGCTG
This sequence comes from Desulfocapsaceae bacterium, assembly GCA_030653035.1. Taxonomy (GTDB): domain Bacteria; phylum Desulfobacterota; class Desulfobulbia; order Desulfobulbales; family Desulfocapsaceae; genus UBA2270. Next base: position 1,642 of record JAUSAB010000095.1, read on the forward strand.
TCTATGTCGGCCGCCGGATAGTCCGGGTCGTGACGAGGGCCGTCTTTTGCCCCCGAAACGATATGGCATTCATCTCCGACAACAGACTCCGAATCCTTTTCCGTTTCATCCACAACGAGACCATGCCGACAAATCGCGCACCTGTTGCCGGATTTCGCCCATAAGATTTTTCGGTTCTTATCTGATATCGCCATTTGCGCTTCCGTGAGCAGGCCTAACGAATAGCTAACCGGCGCGCGGCTTTTGCGCGTCCGGGTTGAGCGTAGGGTTAGCTGGTTCCGTGCCGTCCGTCGCATCTGTGCGAATTAGGCCAGTGTGATCTCCAACAGCAAGATTCGCTGGGATACCAGCAAAAAATAGACACAGTCTTGCCTTGATGTTGCTTTGTACAGTCGAGTCGGGGATAGATTCGCAAAGTCGGAGTGCTTCATTGAATTGTCGGTCCGTACGAAGTTTGTCAAAAAACTCTGTCATTAGCTTTCTAGCCTGATTGGATTGTGTGAAAAACAAAGCCGCAACCGCGTCAATGACTGTACCTGCAACTACACTGAGCACTGCAGTTGCGAGTTGAGCTCCAAAGACTAGTTGAAGCGCGCCGATGATAATGACAAGAAAGCCAACGCAACCTGCTCCAATGCTGAACCAGAAACTTATCCTAGATTGCGCCAGCGAATTTGCGTGATATTGAATTAGTTGATTTACCTGCTCGGTTTCGAGAGCCACGCGAAGGTTTTCAAGCTTTTCCCGGGAGTCCTCTTTCAAGCCTTCAGCGATCCGTCGACGGGATTCGGTTACAAAGCTCGGAGCGGGCAACGATTCGCCTGGTTCTTGCGTGGAAATAGCTGGGCTTATCTCAAAACCTTTGAGCTCTATCTTGGTCATCCTATCGGCAAGGGTTCGCACAAGTGGTTTTAACAAGAGAAGAACCGCCACGACGGTGACTGGTACAACCAGAAGTTTTGCGATTTCCAGCAATATGCCTATATCTGTTGGCATGTCACCTCCTTGTCAGCTAACAAGTTATTCTATAGTTTCTGTATAATCCGCCACTCAACTATCATCACCTTTGTTTTAGAAATACGCAAAGATGTACAACACACACGATATGCTCCATTCCCCATATCCCAAGATGCCTGAATTCCATATAAATGGCTTGACAATTTTTTTGCAAGTTGTTAGTTCTTTTTTCTGCATAACATACATTAATAAAGATTAATCGTGAAAGAGGAGAACCTTACATGTATGTCCTGCCTTTAACATTGCAACACCGATTTACTGCATATCTGGGCAAGAAAGGAGTTCAAGACAGGCGTCAAGGCGAGTATCAGAAATGATTGAGGTCCTACCTCGATTTTTGTTTTAAATACCATATGGTTGCGGAGAACCAGGAGAGCTTGCCGGCATTTGTCAAGAAACTGCAGGACAAAAAGCAATCCTTGATACAACGGGAGCAGGCGGTCGAGTCCATAACAGCCTTTTACGAGCTTGGCAATGCGGATATACCCGGAACAGTCAAAGAGACGGCGATTCAAGCAAGACCTCTTCGGAATGAGCCCTCGGCAAACATTATAGAAAAAGAATATACCGGCCCAGATAAACCGGTGGTTCAGGGAAAACAGTCTCCGGTTACTGCAGCAACGCTCTCAAATGATTTGGGGCAATCACCTGACAAGGAAGTAAGTATCGCACCTCCCGTTACCTCCGAAAGTTTAGCGAGAATCCCGAAAAAGCCCACCGACATCCCCTCTCCTGCTAACATGCCAGAATATGGCGCTTCCTGGCAGCAGGAGTATTCCCAATTGATCAACGAAATACATCTCCGTCATTATTCACCCAAGACCCTGAAGAGTTATCAGAGCAATGTCCGAAAGTTTCAGGCTTTCACCAGGAGCAAGCCGCCGGAATCACTCACAACGGATGATGTAAAGGAATTCCTGACCTTCCTGGCGGTGAAGAAGCAGGTTGCCGCGTCGACCCAAAATCTGGCTTTTAATTCCTTGTTGTTTTTTTACCGCCACATCCTGCACAAGGAATTCGGTAAGGTGGACGGTGTGGTCAGAGCCAAGAAACAACCCCATATCCCTGTCGTTTTATCACGGGAAGAAATCGATATGGTTCTGCAACACCTGGAGCCTCCCTACGACCTGATTGTGAAACTCCTTTATGGATGCGGGCTACGGCTTTTTGAGTGCATGGGGCTTCGGGTGCAATGTCTGAATTTTGACGCAGGGATCGTCACCGTTCACGATGGCAAGGGGCAGAAGGACCGGACGGTGCCGATGCCGCAATCGATTATACCGGAACTGCGGATTCAATTGGCAACATTAAAAGAACTCCACAGAGAAGATCAGCGCAAGGAATATGCAGGGGTGTTTTTGGTGAATGCTCTGGAGAAAAAGTATAAAAATGCAGCCCGGGAGTTTATCTGGCAGTGGTTGTTCCCTGCCAAGCAATTGACCAGGGAGAATGGAACAGGAGAATTGCGGCGCTACCATCTGTATGTGACCCATGTGCAAAAGGCTATCAAGCGGGCAGCAGATGACGCGGGCGTCTGCAAGCGGGTCACCGCTCATACTTTTCGCCACAGTTTCGCCAGCCATCTCCTCCAGAAGAATTTTGATATCAGAACGATTCAGGAGTTGCTCGGGCACAGTGACGTGCGGACAACCATGATTTACACGCATACGGTAAAAAGCGTTACGCTGAAAGAGGTCAAAAGTCCGTTGGATTTTTAAACCTAAAAACGGCAGTTGGATATGATGATTTTGCAATAACTTCTTACATGGCCATTTTTTCCCTCACCCCAGCCTTCTCCCTGAGGGACAAGGGCTGGGGATGAAGGGGAGCAGTATTTACATTATAAAGTAACTGCCGTTTTTAGGTTAAATAGTCATTTGCTGCCCCTCAAAATAAAAAATCCTGTTCCAGTGAACTGGAACAGGATTTTTTCACTACAAAACTTTCTTAAAGTTTACAGAAAGTTTCTTTCTTTTTTCAAATTAACAACCACAGGCCTTCTGCAATGGTGGAACGGTCTGTTTCTTGCGGCTCATCATACCAGGAATCCACATGCAACCATTCTCAATTTTGCCACCAAAAGCCGTCTCAATCAAGGCAGGCTCATCGGAAAGAACAATCAGCTCGGTCCCTTCTTTGACAACATCAGTAAGCATGAACAGAACAGAATGGCGGCCATCTTTCTTCACATCTTCCAGGGCCTTCAACAGATCAGCACGGATACCGGCAACCTGATCAAGGGCAGCAAGCTCCAACTGGCCAATACCCATTTTCTTGCCGTTCATATCAAAGTCCTTGTAGTCACGGAAGACAAGATCTTTCATGGCATAACCGTCAATGGAAGATTTGGCGCGGAGCATCTCCATGAACAACGCATCGGTATCATCCACACCGGCAGTTTTCTTCAACTCGGCCACAGCGGCCTTGTCGTCAGGAGTGCAGGTTGGGGACTTGAAGTTTACGGTGTCGCTGAGGATAGCGGAAAGCATGCCACCGGCAACATCTTTAGGGATAGCAACGCCTGCATCCTTGAACATCTTGTTGAGAACAGTACCGGTACAGCCCACAGGCTCGGCACGGAACAGGATCGGCTGATTGGTGGTGATGTCACCAATTTTATGATGATCAACAATGGCAACCACCTCGGCAGAGGTGATGTTGGCTGGGGCCTGCCCAATATCACTGAAATCAACCAGGGCAACTTTCTGACCGGCAGCATCCATCATGGTCTCCGGAGCAGCAAGACCAAAGCGTTTCAGAACCACTGTTGACTCAGGATTGAGTTTGTCAGCAGCGATCTGCATACAGGCCTTGGCTGTCTGGCCCTGAGCATTAAGGAGCGCAGCAAAGGCAATGGCTGCGGTTACTGAATCGGTATCGGGGTTAGAGTGACCTACTACACAAATTGTCATCGGGGTATTCCTCCATACATAAAGAATTAATTAAACCGGCCAAAACGGACGATTTCCTATACTGCTTATTCCCTTTTTCATATTACCTATTATCTACATATACAAAATTCAGGATCTCTTTTTATCACAATAAACTTTGCCAGTTTAGTGCCTTCACCAAAGGGAGTCAAGTAGAAAAAAGAGATAAAAATAGTTGATAAGTAATGCCACCAAACCATTATTCTGTCAATAAAAGCTTCGTGACTTTACCCTGCCCCTCAAGTATACTTAAAGGGGCGACATACAAAAACAATCGTCGTTGATACTGCTCCATTTTTGACCATTTTGGTACGATGGCCATGCACACATGCTGAAAGTACTCTTGGGGGATTGATAAATGGCAACCTCCCAAATACGATTATTAGGGAACGACGGCCTGTATGGCAGACTCCCCTGACTTTTTGTAACCCTTCTTCCCTCCCAAAAACCATACGTGCCTATCATGAAATTAACACCCAAACGCTCACCCTCCCTGCTTTTTCCTCTCGTTGTCCTGACCCTGGTGGCAGCAGGTGCATTCTGGTTTTTCTTTCATCGCAGCACCTCACAACCACCGCCACAACCACCTGCCGTCGCGGAAGGCATACTGAACAATCCATTACCAACCCATCCTGCTGAGGAGACATTAGTCCCAGGAACACCCGGCACCCCACAGGATCAGGTTGTACCTATTCCTATTCCTGCCCTACCAACCAAAGACGACCTGCCGCAAGCGATCGACAAAATCAAGGCATTTTACCAACACCTGGATCAGCAGCAATATATTCTGGCCCGTCACCTTGACGCCCCAAGCCATATCTATCTAACCAGACTGATCCAGAAACTGCTGGACACCCCGCCGGTTGTCACGCGAGAAACGGATGACCTCCTGACCATCCTTAAAAACAGCACCCATCTCTTTCGCATCCTTGGCAAAGACAACATCCTGCTCAGTAAAGAAATCCTGATTCACGAAAAAAACAAAACAGAAGAGCTTATGGCAAACTATTTTCTCCTTACTGAGCATCCGGAGGCCTTCGACAAGGAGCTATCCCTTACAATTCCTGAAGACGCGCTCTATCAATATGCCTGTTTCTTTCTCAACACCATGGGGGGCAAACTTTATCTATCAAGAAGGGATTCTCTCACCCGCATGCTTGTCAGCTATTATGCCATCGTGCTCATCCACCGGTCAAACACTCAAGGCAAGAACGCAAATGGCATCCAGCTCCAACCAACACTCGACCTCTTGACCTCCGAGATCGAAGAAGGAGGCAATTCCCTGCATTATAAAGAGGCATATCTCGACACTCTGTATGATCTGAAAGAAAAATATCAATAAACACTCTCAAGACCTCCAAAGTCACCTTCAAAATAAGGAATCACTATCATGGATAACTGGTATGTTGCGCTGAATGGCGTACAACAGGGCCCTTTCAGTCAGGCCCAGATCCAGCAAGGACTGGCAGCAGGAATGTATACCCAAGACACGCTGGTCTGGCGTCAGGGTTTTGCCAACTGGCTGCCCCTGGCCCAGGCGCCGGCACTGCAACAACCCTCATTCACCCGGCCACCCGTCAATCTTGGTAGCAGACAGGCCGATGAGATCGATTACCTGATCCATGGTAATGAGATGCAGTTTGTGGAGATTGAACTTGACCCCCAGGAAAGCGTTGTTGCCGAGGCCGGGGCCATGATGTACATGTCAGACGGCATCCAGATGGAGACCGTCTTTGGCGATGGCAGTCACAGCTCTGTGAGTGGCGGTTTTATGGACAAGATGCTGGGGGCCGGCAAACGGCTTATTACCGGCGAGAGTCTCTTCACCACCGTTTTCACCTTTATGGGCCAGGGTAAAGGAAAAGTGGCCTTTGCCGCCCCGTATCCCGGGAAAATCGTTCCACTCAATCTGAAAAATTACAACGGCAAGCTCATCTGTCAAAAATCCGCCTTTCTCTGTGCCGCCAAAGGTGTGGCCCTGGGGATCGCCTTCCAGAAAAAAATCGGCGTCGCCCTGTTTGGCGGTGAAGGTTTTATCATGCAGAAGCTGGAAGGCAACGGACTGACCTTTGTCCATGCCGGCGGCACGATCATTGAAAAAGAATTGCAGGCAGGAGAAACCCTGCGGGTGGACACAGGCTGCCTGGTCGCCCTAACCCAGACCGTGCAGTACGATATCGAGTTTGTTGGCGGCGTCAAATCAGCCCTCTTCGGCGGCGAAGGGTTCTTCTTTGCCACCCTGCGGGGACCAGGACACGTCTGGCTGCAATCCCTACCCTTCTCGCGCCTGGCTGGCCGTATCCATGAGGCATCCCCCCAGAATAACGCCGGTTTCTCCACCAAGGGCGAAGGCTCGGTGCTGGGCGCGCTCGGCAATCTTCTACAGAAATGACATGAACATTCAATGGTCGGGTCACGCTGCTGTCACGGCTAACCCGACCTTGTTTGGCGTTATTCCTCCTCAATAAAACGACGCATCCCTTCACTGATGGTCAAGGCCGTGGCCAGCCTATCCAGCCATGCCCTCTCCTCGGCAGTATCCACGACAACGGCCGACACCGCAAGACTATACATGGTCTGGGCAACACGCGGATCGTTAATCCCGGCTACCAACTGCTCAATGGACTTGGGCGCATGCATCTCCGTCAAAACAAAACCTCGCTCTTCCTGACTGAGTCTCTGTCCTTGCAGTCTGGCCAGAATTTTCCCTTCCTCATCACTGTCCACCCCGCCATCCGCATGGGCCGCCGCGATCATCACCTGGATCAGTCGCAAGGCAAGCTCTTCCTCCTGCACAGAAGATGATTCTTTTCCTTGCAAAGGATTAACCAGGGTGCCAGGCAGCGGCGGAGGCACAACCGACGCAGCAGCAACAGGCGAAGCGCCATACCCGGGGGATGACGTTGGTGGAGGCGGCACAAGATGAGGGGAAGGCGGGGTTGCACCCTGCCCGCTCTTCAATATCTCATAGGCACCTACACCAAGGCCAATCGCCGTCATAAGACCCTGCCCTGACAGCAGCGTTGAAGTCAGAGAACGCATCATCCCGCCGCCATTGTGTTTTTTATGTTTTTTGTATCCACTGCCGGAGCCAACCATTTCTGCCATCATCTTTCCTAACAACTGTTCCGCATTAAACATGACACCACCTCCATTTACCGCCCTAAGGGCCAGTTTTACTTTTGCATTTCTACTGAGCTCGTCTTTATAAAAAAAGCACCCAGTGCCTACTCCGGAACTTATTTATAATTCTGCTTCCACTCCCATGGAGGCACAGGAGTATCCTGTTTCCATAGCCCACGCTTGGCCACCCCGGCCTCTTTTTCCAATCGCCGCCATTTTCGGCAAATCGGTTCTTTACAATAATAGATATGCACCCACGCCAACCCCTCTCTGAGCAACTCCTCATTGAGTGAATGCCCGCCAATATGAACCACTGCCACCAGACGGCCATATTTATCCCACTCCTTTGACCGTAACTCTACCCGCTGTCCCTCTACCCGTTGCCGGGTAAACTCTTTCGCCTGACGAGAAAAGTCCTGCTGCCATTCAGGGGCATCGATGCCAAAAAGACGGACACGCAGTTTTCTCCCTTGGTGCCTCACCTCAAGGGTATCACCATCAATCACCTTGACGACATCAGCCGAGAAGACATCATCATAACCATTTGTATTTGCCAAACATATTTCACACCCCAACACCAGCAGGGCTGATAATACCCAGAAAACAAATCCCAAAGGCCATGATCGAGAGCACAATGTTTTACGCCACCCTTCCACACAACGATCCACAGTCCTTGACATCTTCTCCAGATCGTTATAATTACAGAAGAAAGGTGGCATCTTATTCTCCCTTTTGATATGATATAAAGATATTCACTGCCCATCTCCTCAACGCAACCGGCTCCAGCTCGAATGCTGGCAAGCCGTTATCAAAAAACAACTGTAACATGGAAAAATAGTAACCAGCACAAGAGGTCGTAACTAAACGATTAAAAACAGAATGGTTGTTTCGTAACGGCCCCTAAAGACCATAAAAACATGCAAGCACCCATTACTATACTTCTTGAAAAGAATGATCTCGAAAAAGCAGACCTGCTCAGCGATTATATCAAGGACAACAGCGCCTTTCATTGTAAACAATTCAAGACGGAAAAAGAACTTTTTTCCATCCTGAGCACATCTCCAGCTCCACTGCTCATCTACGACCTCACCTCTCCAGAGGTTGAAACCAGGCTTGCCATACTCCAAAAAATCCACACAACCTACCCCGACCAGCTGATCATCGCCGTTATCCCTGATGGCGCCGATGACCTCGTCGAATCGGTGCTGCAACTGGATCTCTTCTTTTACATCCATAAGCCCTATGATCCGGCCGAGATTCGTATTGCCCTGAAACGCGCCCAATCCAAACTTGGCCGCCGCCTCACCTCGATACCAGGCAACGAACAACAGATCTCGACATCCTTCCATGGATTGATCGGTCAAAGTCAGTCCATGCGGCAACTCTTTGAGCTGATCACCAAGGTTGCCGATGACGAATTCGCAACTGTCCTGATCCGGGGAGAATCAGGGACCGGCAAAGAATTGGTGGCCAAGGCCATTCACACCCACAGCAAACGGAGCAACAAAAATTTTGTGCCGGTCAACTGTGCCGCCATCCCTGATGACCTTCTGGAAAGTGAACTGTTCGGATACACCAAAGGCGCCTTTACCGGCGCCTCGCAAAACAAGATAGGAAGGATAGAATACGCCGACGGCGGCACCCTCTTTCTCGACGAGATTGGTGACATGAAGCCCTTTCTCCAGGCAAAACTGCTGCGGGTCTTGCAGGAAAAAGAGTTTGAGCCGGTGGGCGGACTCAAGGCCTGTCCGGTGGACACCCGCATTGTCGCTGCCACCCATTGCAACCTGGAGCAATTAGTCAGTGAAGGAAAATTTCGGGAAGATTTATACTACCGCCTCAGTGTTATCCCCCTGACCATCCCTCCACTCAAGGAAAGAAGGGAAGATATCCCCCTGCTCCTCGAAGCCTTTATCCACACCTACTCAACCCAGCGTGGGCGCGCGCCTCTTACCTTTGTTCCCCATGCCGTAACGGCCCTGATGAATTATGAATGGCGCGGCAATGTGCGGGAACTCGAGAATCTGGTTCAACACATGTCTATTCTTTTCAGTGGCATGAATGTGCGGATAGAGGATCTGCCGGAAAGATTCACCATAGGCCTTGATCCTTCTTTTTTTATTGAACTGCCACCAGCGTCGGCAGCACAACAGGAAGAAAGGGCAGAACAAGCTGAAGCTGAAACAATCATGACCGCCATGACCGATGTCAGTTGGGAGAGAGGTCAAGTGGACTTCAATGAGCTGATCAACGATTTTGAGAGGCAGCTCATCATCCAGGCGATGAAGAAGACCAGCGGCAATAAAAAAGAAGCCGCCAGATTGCTCAATTTAAAACGAACAACCTTGCTGGAAAAGATGAAAAAAAAAGAAATACAGGATATCTGGGAAGAATAACCCCGATAAACGGGATAAGTACCTTCACGAAATTCGTTTCAAAAAAGAAGAAACGAATTTCTAAGGTACTAAAGAGGGTTATGCGGCAAGCTTGACCGAGAGATGTTCAATTTTCTCCCCGATATCATCACGGGTTGCCGGGGTCAGAAGGATATCATTCACACCATATTTCACTGCGGTTATCACCTTGCTGCGAGTCCATCGCGGACCGGCAGCAATAAGAGGCAACGAACAGGCAGCGTTTATCTTGATGGCCAGCGCAAAGGCCTTTTCGTTCACATCACTCATTACCAACAAAACAGCCTTCACTTCACCCGGCAAATAATCAGTTACGTTCTCCTTAAAGGAAAGAACCTTGGCGCTCAAATGACGCCGCTCCAGAACGGCCATGATTTTTTCTGTCTCCAGCGCATCATTACTTACCACCAGGACATCAAAGGTCTGAGGCTCTGCACTCTCGGCCTTATCAACAGAGGGTGCCGCTTTTTTCTCTTCCGGCTGCTGCACAGGCGGTTGTTCTGCTTCCTGTTGTAAAATCCCATCGAGCTGCAACATGACCGCCGGGAAAAGCATCTGCATCTTTCCCATTGTCTTGCCGCCAATATTGAGCGTACTGCTGCTCATATAATAAAACTGATTCGGCATGGGCGCGTCAGAGTCAGTATCCACTTTCAGTGGTAGCACCTGCTCAATACCCGTCTTCACAAAACGAATTTTTTTGACATACTGCTCTTCAAAGATAGCGGAATAAACCCCGGAGACGATATTGGCAATTTCGCCATAAGCATCTTCGGTATCATCGCCAAAGGCCTCATCGATCACCACTTTTTCAAGTTCCCCAGCGGGTAGCATGATCAAGGTGCCACCAATATAAATAGCATCCTTCAACCCAACAAAGAGATACCCGTTGCCTTGGACCTCACCTACCACATCCATATGGGCAAGAATCTGCTTGCCGGAGGCCTCATCCATAAAATAATCTTCTTTCGAGACCAACCGACACTCTTGATCACTCAGCGCCACCTCCACGCCAAGCAGGGCGCCCATCTCAACCCCTATTTTTTGACGACACGATTCCAGCAGGGCGTCTACCCGTTTGCGATGTTTCTTGACGTCAAAATCAGGTGTTGCATTAACCGGTGGCGCAACAACGGCAGGTTCTGTTTTATCGCTATCTACCGCCTTGCCGGTCACAGCATGTTCTTGCTTCGCTGACACCTCAGTTTCCGCAACAACCGTCGGCTCATCTTCTTCCAAACCAAAGGGTGCTGCCGGCAGCAACACGACAAGATCCCCCAGCTCCCGGCCATTGAGAATCATCCCGGTGACGATCTGATAATAAAGCTGATCAGGCACAGGTTCATCAGAACCGATATCCACCTTCAAGGGAAGAATGAGCTCCTGGGTTTTTCTTACAAAACGGCAGTTTTCGGGAGACATCTCCTCAAAAACCTTGGTGTAAGACCCGGCTATAATATTGGCTATCTCGCCATAGGAATCTTCCGTATCTTCGTCGTATTTTTCAGCGCTAATCACCTCGTCCAGCATGTTCTCCGGCAGCATAATCAAGGTGCCGCCAAGACGAATGGCATCTCTCATCTCAAGCAGAAGACAACCTTGACCCTCGACATCACCAGTAATATCAATCTTGACCACGACCTGTTTCCCCGACAACTGCTCAAAAGCGTCTTCCTTGGAAATAAATTGCCTGCGCAGATCAGAAAGAATAAAAGTCGCACCAATAAGGCCGCCGACCTCATCCTGAATCCGCGTACAGACAGATTCCAGTATCTTGTCAATTCGTTGTTGCGCTTTTTTCATAATTTATGCTGATACAAGCAAGAGAGAGGAGGTGTAAGGTTCAGCAGGTACTTAGTTCTTATGATATCGGCAAGAAACCAAAAAAGTTAAATCACCTCCGGCAAATCCGGTGGCTTACCATAAAAAGGTTAATAAACAGAGAGCAACAGGGCGGTCCGCACATCTTTAACTATTCACGATATATTTAAGTTCCACCAGAAACGCCCCCTGCTCCATAGTAAAAGGCACCGCCACCCGTCTTGCGCCCACCATCCCGCCGACACGATAAGATTTACCAATAATTGATGTGGGAATGGCAAGTTCAATCTTCAAATCATATCCGGCAAAGGCCGTCTTCAGATTTCCGGCTATCATATTGGCGATCTCACCAATAGCATCTTTCACATCTTCATTCAACTCATCAACGTCCACACCCAGAAAGCCGCCGGTAATCGCCATGGCCACCGCTGCGGGACAATGCACTGCCAGCATTCCTCGGATATCACCCCCCAGGCCCAGCATGGCGGTGATGTTTGATTCGACCTCTCCCCCGGCCCCATCCACAGGATCTCCAACCACAAGATCCATCATCAGCATGGTGGAAAAAACATCCGTGGTAGCGCCTATAATATCCTGCCCTATATTCATCTTTCCATTCTTCCTTACTTTATAAAATCAATAATTACGCGTACAGGAAAAGCTGGCAACGCGAAACCAATAAACTGAAGGGTAATTTGGGTCAGGTTATTACTTTTCAAGCTGCAGTTCGACTAAAAACCTGCCTTGCTCTGTTTTAAACGGCAAGATAACCAGATCAACATCGGTAGTGGCTTTAAAACCATATTCATGACCGGCAATGGTTGACGGCAGAGAGAGAGCAATATCTCTGCCGTTCTGCGTCAGAATAGTTTTTACATTGCCACCCAGCATATTGGCAAGCTCTCCCACCGCATCACGAACATCATCATTTATTGCGTCAACATCCATCCCCAGAAAACTACTGGTAATAGCAATGGCCACATGGTTCGGAATGTGGATCGCCAACACCCCTTTGTGGGTTCCGGCCAGACCAATCATCCCCGTAATCGTATCACAAAGGGTACCACTGGCCGTCAATGGTGGCCCATCAACAGAGACATCCATCATCACCATAGTGGTAAAGATTTCTATGGTTGATTCAATAATCTTCTCACTGATATCCATAAAGCACCTTTTTATTTGAGAAACGGCCCTAGGACCTCATTCACCATATCCGGAGTAAAGGGTTTTTTTATCGCCCCTATCGCCCCCAAAGATTTTGCTTCACCAATAATATCCTCGCCTGTCTCGGTTGAAATCATAAATACCGGAATATTTTTCATATTGGCACGAGTAGCCTTTTCCCTGAGAAAGGCAATTCCGTCCATATTGGGCATGTTAATATCACTGAGTACGATATCCACAGATTCCTTTTCGAGCACCTCAAGGGCCTGCAAGCCATCTGCCGCCTCAAAGATATTATCAAACTCAATGCCCGCCTGACGCAGGGATCTACCCACAATCTTCCGCATCGTGCTTGAATCGTCCACCAATAAAACATTATTTCCCATCTTAACCTCCAATAAATTATTATTATTTCTTACATAAGAAATTCATAAGAAATTCAATTGCTCAATTTTATAATACTATATTTTAGCCAATTATTCTTTTTTTCGTCAATGCTAATCATAAACAGAAACATAAAAAGTCTCAAGGCAACACCTTTCCCGGTCTTCAATAGTTAAAAAACACAAAAAGGAACGATACTTGCATGAAAAATGCAAAACTTATCCTCCATACTCTATCATGAAAAAAACACTTCTCATCGTTTTCATAACAACTCTGACGGCTGCCCTGACAGCCATTGCCGGATATGCCTCGCCCCCGTCGATTCTCACAAAAATCCACAAGGGCTACAGCGGCAGGAATATGCAACTCTCCTGCTCTTTTAACTCTGTCCCCCAATACACTGTCAGCAATAAGGAAAAACGCATAGATCTAACACTGAAGAACACTCTTTCTGCCGACGATCTCGTTATTCCCGAGACCGACGACAAAATAGTCAAAATTTTGTCACTCGCCCACGATAACGCTACAACTATTTCGATCTTTTTCCGTTATCCGCCGCAAAAGGTAAAAGTTGTTCCCGGAAACAAGGACAACGAATTACTCCTCAACGTCACTCTGGGGAACGAATTCACGGCCACCCTGCCTACTTTTTCCAGTCAACAGCAAGGCGGCTCAGATTCACAACAAAAGACCAAGGATTCATCCAACCCGGCTCAGACATGTCCCTACTCCGGAAACTGGAAGAATTTCTTCAAAGAGTATGAGGCCGATCTCCAGATTGAACCCGCCGTACAGTTTTCCTTTGCCCCCTTTCCTGCCATCACCCTGCTTCTCCCTGAAAAGAAAAACAATGCTGCGATCCTGCCGGCTGCAATCATTGAAGGTGCCAAACAAAACCTCTGGAATGATCTGGCACCGTTGATCATTGAACAGATCAACCAGGAAAAAGATCCTGAAATCAGGAAAAAACTGATCTTAACCTACGGCGACATCCTCTTGCGGGCCGGCAACTCACAAGAGGCATACAAACAATTCTATCTGCTCTCGACACAATACGCCACCGAACCTATCGGCACCCTGGCAAGATATCTTCTTTTACGCCTGCAGGCAGAATACACCGACCCCTATCTGGCTGATGTTGAATTAAAAAACCTCGAATTGACATTAGACAAGAAGGATCCTCTCATCCCCTATCTGTTCATAACCCAAGTCGAAATCGCCTTGGCGACCAAGCAATTTAAACAGATGTGCACCTTGCTGGAAAAAGATGACATCTTTTCTCCTGCCCAAATTGCCCCGACAAAGGCCTTGCGCCAGGCAGATTGCTGGCGGAACACCGGCGAATTGATCAAGGCCCAGGCCAGCTATCAACTCCTCGATAAATCCGGCGCCCTGGCAGAAAACAGCACCTCGCTCAATGGCTATTGCAGCGTCCTCTATCGCCACAAACAATTCAAACAAGCATTTGACTGCTATGATCGGCTGGCGAAACAGTCCTCAACCAACACCAAAAACTATCTTGACATGATCAGTTTCCGCAAGGCCATGGCCAAGCTCCACTTCACACCAGAAACCAAGATGCTCAACGATTTTGCCGAGATCGAATTAACCTATCCCGACACTGAGGCAGGAATCAGGGCCGCCATCAAAGAGACGGATATCAAATTGTTGACCATGAAAGGCTGGGAAAAAACAGCCCTGGCCCACTACCAGACTCTTGCAGAAACAGCACCAATTCTGTCCATCCGAGAAGAGACGGCTTTCAAGGTGGTTCTTGTTTACCAGATACTTGACCAGAAAACCAAGAGCGTTGAGCTGCTCATGAATTTCATCAAGGAATTCCAGCACGGGGCGCTGCATAACACAGCCCTGGCCCTGCTTATCGAGACGATGCCCAACCTCCTGAAGGAACACATTAAAAACGGTAAGTACATTGAGGCCCTGGTCCTGGCCAAACAAAGCAAATTTCTTTTTGTTAAAAACTGGATCAACATCAGCCTGCTAGCCGACATGGCCGAGGCATACAGTCAGCTTGGTTTTTTCAATGAGGCAACGAAAACATACCTCTATCTTCTGGATATCAGCACCAAGGAAAACAGAGGACCCTATTACCTCCCTTTAATCAAACTCGCCTACGAACAGGGAGACTCAGAGACGGTTGAGGGATATGCAGACCAATACGCGGCCGCGTATCCAGCAGGCCCGGACCTGGAAGAGATCCTCTATATACGCCTGCAAAACCTCATGAGCCACAACCAATACAAAGAGGCCCTTGCCCTGTTATCCGGCAAGACATTCAAAGACCCCAGGTTTAAAGGTATTCAAGCATCTCTTTCTTTTCATCTCAATGACTATGCCAAGGCAAAGACCATTCTTGAAGAGCTGAAAATCACGCCGGACACCAAACAAACCGACGCCCTTTTCATGCTGGCGGAGAGCGTCTATCAACTAGGTGACCGCAAGCGGGCAGAGGAACTCTTTACCCCTTTGCAACAAAATACCGCCCACAAGGATCAGGCGCTGTTCAGACTGGCGGAAATTGCCCGGCAAAATGGCCAAAAAGAAAGCGCGCTAAAACTTTTCACCCAGATTGTCGAAAAAGGAAAAGACCCTTTGTGGAAAAGATTGGCCAAAAAAGAACTGGAGCTTACCGCGTTAAGCAAATGATAACAAAAAGCACTAAAAACTTGACAAACAACGGAGGCGCTCCCCATGGACAGACTTTCTCTTTTTGACTCCAATTTCCACCTGTTAAAAAAAACACTGGATCTGCGCTCTGCCAATCAACGGGTTATTGCTGCCAACATTGCCAATGCCGACACCCCAGGCTACGCCCCAGCCCGTTTTGAGTTTGAGCAGGAACTCCAACAGGCAATCCATGGCAAAGGTTTGACACCGGCCACCCATCCGGGCCATATCCCTATTGGCGCCTCCGATCTGGACAGCGTCACCGGCACCATTACCAAGACTCAGGACACAACAGGCATAGGTGATCAAAACGGCGTCAGTGTCGATCAGGAGATGCTCAACCTCTCAAAAAACGAGCTCATCTATGAAACGGCAGCCCAGTTACTCAAGAAAAAACTCTCTCTATTAAGCTACGTTGTCCAGGGCGGGCAATAACAGAAGACCATAAAAGGAGACCATAATGGATATCTTCAACACATTTGACGTGAGTTCCTCAGCCCTCAAGGCCCAAAGGATTCGTCTCGACACCATCAGTTCCAATCTGGCCAACGTGGAGACGACCTCCACCCCGGAAGGCGGGCCATACAAGAAAAAATCCGTCTATTTTCAAAGCCGGCCGCTTTCCTTCAATGATCACCTGGACGGAAAACTCAAAAATACCATCCAGGGGGTTGAGGTCACAAAAATCCTGGAAGACCAGGAAGAACCCCAGAAAATCTATAACCCGTCCCATCCCGATGCGGGAGATGATGGATATGTTGCCATGCCCAATGTCAATGTGTTAAAAGAAATGGTTGATATGACTTCGGCCACAAGGGCTTACGAGGCCAACACCACGGTCATCAAATCTGCCAAAAGAATGGCATTAAAAGCGCTTGAGATATAGGGAGATAACAGACCATGAGTATACAGATCACCGGAGCCGGAGCATACCTGCCCCTGCGCGGGGCAGACACCAGCGCTGTCTCCACCGCCAAAAGTGGGTTTGCCGACATCATGAAATCCACCATTCAACAGGTAAACCAGGCCCAGAACACGGGCGAGCAAGCCATTGAAAAACTTAACACCGGTAACGCAGACAGCCTGCACGAAGTGATGCTTGCCGTTGAAGAAGCGGATATCTCCCTGAAGATGCTGGTCCAGATGCGGAACAAGGCCCTCACAGCCTACGAAGAAGTGATGCGGATGCAGATTTAGTGCCTTACAGATTATTTTCTTGTTTTTTTGCAAGAGAATAATCTGTAAGGCACTTATCCCGTTTACCGGGGTTGGAACTTGTCCATCATAATCAGGTTGCAGGTTGAGGTTTAGCCTATCCTGAATAGTTTACAGGTTCAAGTTAACGGATTAACAAAAAGGTCCTCTTTATGGCAGACGAAAATATGGCTTCGCCACTTAACAGAAATGCGGTGCAATCAGCACCTCCCGAGCGTAAAAACCTCCTGACACTGATCAGCGAATGGCCGCTATCCCGCAAAATAGCGTTAGGTGCCGTCGCCTTTATCTCTATCGCCCTGTTTGCAGTCATCATCATCCAGTCACAAACAGCCGCAAACCAACTCCTGTATGCCAACCTGAATGAAACGGATGCTGGTTCGGTGGTCAACTGGCTCAAGGGACAGAAGATTCCGTATCAGTTGAAAAATGAGGGCAAAAACATCTGGGTTCCGGCAGACAAACTTTATGAAAGCCGTCTTGCCCTTGCCGCAAGCGGCCTGCCTTCAGGGGGGGGGATTGGTTTTGAGATATTCGACAAACAGAGTTTTGCCCTCACCGATTTTGTCCAGAAGGTGAATTACACCCGGGCCCTGCAAGGAGAACTCTCGAGAACCATCGCCTCGTTAGCCCCGGTTGAGGCCACCCGCGTCCATCTGGCCCTGCCTGAAAAACGCCTTTTTGAAAACCAGCAGAAAGCGGCAACCGCCTCAGTTATTGTCACCCTGAAGTCTGGAAGAACACTGGACAAAGGACAGGTGCAGGGAATCATTCACCTGGTGGCAGGATCAGTGACTGGCCTGACCCCTGAAAATGTCAAGATCATCGATGCCTCCGGCAAGGTCCTCAGCACCAACGAAAAAGACAATTCCGACCAGAGCGTCTCCCTCGACATGCTTGCCTTCCAGCAGGAAGTTGAGCACCGGATGGAGACCCGGGCCCTGAATCTACTCGACAAAACCCTGGGTGTGGACAAGTCCATGGTCAGGGTGACCGCAACCCTGGATTTCGCCAAAGTTGAAAAGACCCAGGAGCTTTTTGACGCTGATGACCCGGTTATCCGCAGCGAACAAATGCAGGAGGAAAAAAGTGGCGGCAAGACCAGTGGCGGTGTGCCTGGCGTTGAATCCAACCTGCAGGGCAACACGGCTGACAAGGCAAGCAGCAATCCTGCGGACAGCAAAATATCCCGCACCACCAATTATGAGATCAGCAAAACGATCAGCAAAACCGTCAATCCTATTGGCGGCGTCACCAAACTCTCGGTGTCCATCCTGGTAGCTGATAAAACCATCCCCGGCAAAGACAAGGAACCGGCCACCACCCAACCGCGCTCCGAAGAGGAACTCAAGTCCCTGGAAAACATGGTCTCCAGCGCCCTGGGACTTGCAAAAACGCGGGGAGACAGCATCAACATTGTCTCTTTACCCTTTACCGAGACCCCCAAAGATGCCGTCGCCATAACCGAGGCCGCACCGGCCAAGATGCTGTACGAATATCTCCCCTTTATAAAATATGGCCTGATGGCCATCGGCGCCCTGTTCTTTTACTTTCTCCTGATCCGGCCTCTGATCAAAACGATGAAAGGAGAAGTGACCCAGCATAACAAGACCGTAGCCGATCTGGAGCGGGAGCAGGCCACCCCGTTGCCGCTTGTCGAAGAACCTCTGCCTGAAATCATCCCCGACGAAATGATCCTGCACTTGCGCAAAGAGATCGCCCGCAACCAGGTGCCAACAGCCTATATTGTCAAGAACTGGATACAGGAAGGATAATTCATGAGCATCAAGACCCTTACCGGACTCAACAAGGCAGCAGTCCTGCTCATCTGTCTCGGTGACGAGGCCACATCCAAAGTTTTTGAGGAACTGACTGACGATGAGATCCGCCAGTTAACCCGGACTATGGCTACCATTGACCATATTCCCGAGAACATCAAAGACAAGGTCTTCGCCAGTTACGCCGAGACCCAGCGTGATCTTGCCGGTCTTTTTGTCAAAGGTGCCGAGTTTGCCAAAAAGGCCATTGCATCTTCAGGCTCTGATGAGCGTATTGCTGCACTGATGGAACAATTTGTTTCAGGCACCGAATCCCGTCCTCTCGAGACCATTGCCCTGATGCAACCCAAAATGGTTGCCGGACTCCTGGAAAAAGAACATCCCCAGACCATGGCCCTGATCCTGTCCACACAGCATGTAGAACATGCCAGCGAGATCCTTGCTCATCTGCCTGAAGAGGTGCGGGCCGATGTGATCTACCGAATTGCCAAGATCGAAAAAGTCTCCACCGATGTACTCGCCCGCATTGAAGATGCCCTACATCGTGAAATCGGTCTTGTCGCCGGTAAAGAGCAGAAGCAGGTCGGCGGCATGGACAAGGTGGTGGACCTGCTGGACCATCTGAAAAACAGTATGGATGCTGAGATCCTTGAGACCATCGAACAGACCGACCCGGACATGGCCGAAGAGATCCGCAAACGGATGTTCACCTTTGAAAATCTGGTGGCACTCGACGGCAGGTCGCTGCAGATGATCCTGCGTGAGGTCAGCAACGACTCGCTGACCCTGGCGCTGAAGACCGCATCTGACGAAATGAAAGAAAAGATCTTTGCCAATATGTCTTCCCGCGCCGCCGATATGATCCGGGATGACCTCGAGGCCATGGGGCCGGTGCGCCTCTCTGAGGTTGAAACCATGCAGCAGACCATCGTCAAGATTGCTATGAAACTGCAGGAAGAAGGCAAGCTGGTACTTGGTTCTGGAAGTGGCGGTGAGAAGCTTGTCTAAGGTTTACAAAAACACTTCCAAATTCGTGCCAGAGCAGATCTTGCCTCGTCAGGATCACCCATCTGAACAGGCTTGGCAGGATATGGGGGCGGGACCGTCTTCCCGACACGAGCAGCAGGGGTCATTTGTCCCTGACAAAACCAATGGGCAGGAAATAATTACAGACGCCCTCTCTTTCACTCCCCAACACCATACAAACAGCGAGAACAATCTTTCCCATGATCACCTCATAGAAGCTGAAAAGAACAGGGATAAAACGCCTGCCACTGCCATCGACCTGGAGCTGATCCGCCGGGAGGCCTTTGCTGAAGGTGTGCTTACGGGAAGACGCCAGGCGGACGAAGATTTCGGAACCTCCGCCGGCGCTCTACAGGCGGCCTGCAATCAATTAGCCCACCTCCATGAAACAATATTACTAAACAATACCAAGGAGATGCATTCATTAGTCATAGGAATCGCCGAAAAGATCATCCGCCATTCGATACATGAGCAGAGCGACACAATTCTTGCCACTATCGAAGAGGCTATTCGCCGGGCCGTTAAATCAGAAGAGTTCGAGATCCGGGTGAACCCGGAAGATCTGGAGATCATCAAACAAAAAAAACAAGAGATCATCGATGAAATAAGCGGGCTCAACAATATTGTCCTCAAGGCGGACAAATCCGTTGAACGAGGCGGCTGTCTCCTGGAATCAGTAAATTGCACCGTTGATGCCACTATTTCCAGCCAGTTACAGGTGATCAACGAGGCCCTGCAATCAAACCAGAACACCGACACCTCTTTTCCTGAAGAGCCATAAGGGGCATCCTGACAATGACTTCCGCCTCCTCCACCATCGCCAGACTTAACCCCATCAAGGTATGGGGAAAAGTCTCCCGCATTGTCGGGCTTGTGGTCGAAGGATACTGCCCTGCCTCTTCAATTGGTTCCCTTTGCCAAATCTCTCCGCTGGACAAGAACAGCAAACCGGTGATGGCCGAGATCGTCGGCTTCAAGGATTCCCGCGCCCTGCTCATGCCGCTGGGCGAACTGCGCGGATTGGGGCCTGGCAGCCAGATCAGGGTCATCAAAGACAGCGCCACCATCCATGTGGGCGACACCCTACTCGGACGGGTCATTGATGCCATGGAGCATCCCCTGGACGGACTCCCCACCCCCTTACTGACCCATGAAAAACCGATTTATTCTCTGCCGCCAGGGCCGATGCAAAGGACCAACATCTCCGAAGTCCTGGATCTTGGCATCCGTTCCATTAATGGTCTGACTACCTGCGGCATGGGACAGCGGATGGGGATCATGGCAGGCTCCGGTGTCGGGAAAAGTGTTTTGCTCGGCATGATGGCTAAATACGCCAGGGCGGATGTCAACGTCATAGCCCTGATTGGTGAACGCGGCCGTGAGGTCCGGGAATTTATCGAACGCGATCTGGGCAAAGAGGGTCTGGCCCGTTCGGTGATCGTGGTGGTCACCTCGGATCAATCTCCGCTGCTGCGGATGCGTGGAGCCTTTGTGGCCACGGCCATTGCCGAATTCTTTTGTGGTCAGGGCAAAAATGTCCTGCTGATGATGGACTCGGTAACCCGCTTTGCCATGGCCATGCGCGAGATTGGTCTGGCCATTGGCGAGCCGCCCACCACCAAGGGCTACACCCCATCGGTCTTTGCCACCCTCCCCAAACTCCTGGAGCGAGCCGGCCGATTCAGCGGCAAAGGATCCATCACCGGGCTCTACACGGTACTGGTGGATGGTGACGATATGACCGAACCTGTTGCCGACTCAGTCCGCTCCATTCTCGACGGCCATATTGTCCTGTCCCGGGCCATTGCCGCCAAAAATCACTGGCCGGCCATTGACATTCTCAACTCAACCAGCCGGGTAATGCGGGATATCGTCTCACCTCGCCACACAGAACTCGCGGGGCAGGCCCGCAGTATCCTGGCAACCTACAAAGAGGCCGAAGATCTCATCAATATCGGTGCCTATGCCAAGGGATCAAATCCCAATATTGATCATGCCATCACCAGAATCGACGCCATCAACGATTTCCTGCAACAGGGTATCAACGAAACAACCCCCTTGAAACAAGCCATTGAGCAACTCGGCGAGTTGCTCAGCGGCAGAAGGGATGATACCCAGCAAAAAAGAGACCGTCGAAGTGAAGACCACCACGATGGGCGCTAATAACTGCCTGGCAACTGACCGGAATCGTCTAACCCCGGTAAACGGGCTTAGTGCCTTACAGATTATTTTCTTGCAAAAAAACAAGAACATAATCTGTAAGGCACTAAGCCGTTGTAAAAAATAACAAGGCCAATCGGCTAATTGAAACGGCATAAGGAGCCGTAACGAAATGAATAAAAATGGCCATGATATTTCGCAACGGCTCCTAATCTTGTATTACCATGCTGCCACCAACAGACCATGAAGCCCTTTACCCTCGACGCGGTACTTCAACACCGGAAAAGCCTTGAAGACCAGGCGGCCTATCATCTGGTCAAGGCCCGGGAAGAAGAAAGAGACGCCCAACGCCAACTGAACGATGAAGAAGAGATCCTGAAGGCCCTGATTGAGACCATGGCCCGCGAGCAAACGCTCGGGATTGAAGTAGTCAAACTGGCACAATTTGAGCAACGGATCATCCTGATTGGCAAGCAGGTCCAGACGTTACAGGCCCTCCTGCAGAAGAAACAAGAGGCCTTAAACCGGGCCCAGAAATACTTGATCGCCAAGAGCAAAGATCGCAAGATCATGGAAACCCTGCAACAAAAACAAAATGAGGCCTGGCGGCAGTATCTGAATAAAAAAGAGACGGCCACCCTTGATGAGGTTGCCGTCATCTTTCACAACAGGGAATAAGCTATAACCGTTTATTATTTCTCATTTTTTCAAGAATCCATCATTACCTCTCCCCCAACCTTTACCTCGGCGGCCCTATTATGAAAAAAACATTCTTCATCTTTTTCCTGTTCTGTTTATCCTTGACAGTCGGCCCCTATCTGATGGCATCGCTGGCTGCGGAGGAGCAACACAAGGCAACAGCACCGGAAGTCACGCCAACACCCCCAACAGAGATACCCGAGGGAAAATCCTTTTCCTCGGTGGAAGAACGCCGGATCTACTCCACTCTTGAACAGGAACGAGCTGGTTTGCAGGAAAAGATAAAAGTATTGGCCGACAGGGAAAAGGAGCTAAAGACCCTGGAGCAAGAGGTCGATAAGAAATTTGAGCAATTGGAGAAAAAAACCCAGGAGCTCAAAAAGGTGCAACAAAAAACAGAAGAGCTCCTGGCCCAGAAAAATCAGGCAGAGCTGAAAAAGATTCAGGAATTGAGCAATATTTACGCCAAGATGTCCCCAGAAAAAGCTGCTCTTGCCCTCAGCAGTTTGAATGATCAACAATTAGCCGCCGACCTTATTGCCAACATGAAGACAAAATCAGCGGCCAAGATAATGGAACAACTGGACAAGATGAAAGTATCCACCTTGACTACAACCTTATCCACCCTGGCACCCAAATAAGGTATTAATATGGAAGCATCCCTTTTAGCTGTCACTCCGACGCCAAAGCCACCACAGGATACGTCGGTACCAACAACCCAGACGACAGATGATGCCTCTCCTTTTACCGATTTTTTATCAACGGCCATAACCGCCACCAAAGCCCCCCAGAAAGAGAAAAAAGAGCTGGATCCTGAGGCCGCCTCAGCATCCGATCCCAGTCAACAAGAAATGTCCATGGCTGCGGCATTAGCGGCTCTTTCTTTTCAGGATTTTCCAGCCCTTGCCACTGATCAGCCTGCCCCAGAACAGGAGGTGGCCCCAACTCTTACCCTGGGCGACCTCAAACAACTCCAGACAATACTCACTGTTAATGGGAAGAATGTTACAGGACTGAACCCTGGCGACCTCAAACACCTCCAGGCAATGCTGGCTACTAATGGACAGAATGCTACAAGGCTGACCACAGACGACCTCAAACAATTCCAGGCAATGCTGGCTGCTAACGGGCAGAATGTGACAGGGCTGACAACAGACGACCTCAAACAATTCCAGGCAATGCTGGCTGCTAACGGGCAAAATGCTACAAGGCTGACCACAGACGACCTCAAACAATTCCAGGCAATGCTGGCTACTAACGGGCAAAATGTGATAGGGCTGAAACCAGAAGCCACCAAAAACCAAACAACATCCACTCTCAACAAAACCGAAGCCCTTGTCAACCAACAACTCCAGGCTATTCTGAACGGTAAGTCCAAGGACACCTTGAGCATCGACACTTCTCACCAGTCTGCATCGACCGAGTCCCTGAACACATTGTCATCTCCTTACCTGAAATCCGTTGACAACACCTCCAATGGCTCTCTTCCACCTGTTCATATGGCCATGCTCGAAGGTACAGGTGCGGGAGTCAAAGAAACGGACACCGGCAAAGCTGTCCGTCAAACCGTCACAGAGCAATTTCTGCATACAAAATTCGATGGTCTGGTTGATAAAAACAATACTAAAAATCAACAACAAGACAACGGACGGCAAGAGAATAGTCAAAATCAACAAAACGCTGCCACTGCGACACTGACCTCATCGCTGAACACGAATGAGCAAACAGGTCAGTTCAATCTCGCCGCACTTGGAGTTCCAGTCTCCGCTGCAACGACGGTAAACACCCCTGTCACTCACCCTGCGGCGCTATCATCAAGCGTTCCCGTTCCCGCCGAAGAACTTATCAGTCATCTTGTTGACCGTTTCAGTACCAATCCCCGCCTGCAGACCAGCAAGATAAGTCTGAATCTCAATCCAGCCGAACTGGGAGCGCTCAAAATTGAGATTCAGGTCAAAGGAGACTCGATCAAGGCCCATATTGTTGCAGGCAGTCAACAGATCCAGGACACCATTGAAAAAAATATGCCCAGGCTCCGCAGCATCCTTGAGCAGCAGGGGTTCACAATTGAAGATTTCCAAGTAACTCTGGAGTCAACAAATCCTGACGCCAATAATTTTTTCCAGCAACAATTTTCTTCCAGACAAGATTCGGGACCACATACAACACTTGCCGGCAGCGAAGATTCTTTTGATCTCTCTCTGAATTCAGCAGAAGCCATGCTCAACGCCCCCAAAGACTCAGGCGTTAACCTGAGCATATAAGTGAGACAGCCATGACCATTACACCCGCCGACACCTATACATTCCCCACCTCAAAAGCCACCAGCACCAGTACTACCGGCACATCCACTGTTGCCAAAAAAGATACCGTCATGGGAAAAGATGACTTTCTCTCCCTGCTGGTGGCGCAATTAAAAAATCAGGATCCACTCGAACCCGAAGACCCCACGGCATTTACCGCCCAGCTCGCCCAGTTCAGTTCTCTGGAGCAACTTGCCAACCTGAATACAACCATGGAAGGGCTGACTACGGCCCAGGCCAATTCCGCACGGCTCTCATCTCTGAGCCTGATCGGCAAGGATATCACCTATAATGGCAGTACGGTTACCCTTGAAGGCAAACCCGTCGAGATTGGCTATCAACTGGATGGTACCGCCTCCAGTGTCACCCTCTCCATTCAGGATGCCAATGGGAAAACAGTCCGCACTATACAGGCGGCGGACACAGAGCTGAAAGCCGGCAACCATTTTATCTCCTGGGACGGTAAAGACCAGGAGGGGAATCTCCTTGCCAACGGCAAGTACACGCTTGTCCTGCAAGCCAGCGCCGCCGGAGAGGGCGCCAGTATTGCCGCCGCTCCTCTCGTCAGATCAGTAGTAACAGGCATTGATCTAAGCAGTGGCATAATTACCACCAGGGCCGGTGAGGTTCTTTTTAAAAATATCATCGGGGTCATGGAGCCAAACAGCAACACCCTGGCAGCAGCCACCCTTACAAATACCACCAACACTACAACAACTACTGGGACTACTCCCACCACAAGCAATGAGCAGACAGCACAACGCATTATTGATGAATATATTTTACGACTCCGACAACATTAAACCGGCAGCAAGCAAGCCGTTGTAACAAACCAACCGTACCATCCATATGGCAAGAACGGCACAAGGAGGCTTCAACCATGGGCATCACAAGCGCACTTTACAGCGGAGTCAGCGGACTCAACACCAACTCACAGGCCATGAGCGTTATCGGTAACAATCTGGCCAACACCAACACCGTTGGTTTCAAAGGTTCACGTACCATTTTTTCTGACCTGCTCTCCAGCACGGTCTTCGGCTCTGGAGGTGCGTCTCAGGTAGGACGTGGTGTCGGTATGTCCAAGGTTGACAGTATCTTCAGTCAGGGCACCTTTGAGTCGACTTCGTCTGACACCGATCTGGCCATTGAAGGGGACTCCTTCTTCATGCTGAAAGAGATCGGTAACAACAGCACTTTTTATTCTCGGGCCGGTGCCTTTCGTTTTGACGAAGCAGGCTATCTGGTAAACCCGGAAGGACTGCGGGTTCAGGGCAAGGGCTATGACGCCGCCGGTCAACTCATCGCCGGTGATCCAACTGACATTCAGGTGATGAACACGGGACTGATCCCGGCCAAGGCCACCAGTACCCTGACCATCAACAGCAATCTCGACGCCAGCACCGTAGCCATTCCTGCAGCCACTGCTTTTGATCCGGCCATCAGCACCACCTATGACTACGCCTCCTCCACCCAGGTCTATGATACTCTGGGCAACCCGCATCTGGTGACCACCTATTTCCGCAAAGACCCAGTCACGGCCAACACATGGAACTGGTACTGGAGCGCGCAAGACGACTCCGTCCCCCCTCTCCCCCTTGGCAATGCAGCCGGAAGCGCCCCTGCGGGATCGATCACTTTTACCGCTACCGGCGAACTCGATACGACCATTGCTGGCAACGGGACCGGGACCATTGCCGCAGCCGCGCTTAACTGGAATAATGGTTCCACCCCCACCGGCATAGCCTTGACTTTTGACACCACGCAATTCAATAATGCGTCAAAGGTTATTTCTCAAGACCAGAACGGGTACGGATCAGGCAGTCTCACGAATGTAACCATCAATAACGACGGTGTTGTTATCGCCTCTTACTCCAATGGTGAACAGACAAAAATCGCCAATATTACTCTGGCCAAATTCACCAACCCCAATGGCCTGAACCTGGTGGGCAGCAACCTGTTTACAGCCTCTGACACCTCCGGCTCACCCCGTATCGGCCTCCCTGGCCCGGAGCTGGGCAAGGTCTTCACCAACTCTCTGGAACAGTCCAATGTGGATATGGGCAAGGAGTTTGTAAACATGATCACAGTGCAACGCGGTTTTCAGGCAAACTCAAAAATCATCACCACCGTTGACGAACTACTGGGAGAGCTGATCAATCTCAAACGATAAAAATCAAAAAGCCGTAACGAAACAATTTCTCTCTTAAAAACTCTTTCGTTACGGCTTTTATGCCATTCCAGCCATGCAAATGGCCATGTTATTTATTCATAATAGCCAAGTCAAAATATTGACCACAAAAAAAGGGAACTGGATTTAATAACCAGTTCCCTTTTTTATGGTCGTCCTCAAAAAATACATTTCCCCTCTCTTACCTGCCCTGCGACAAATCCTGCTCAACAGAAAATATTCTGGAACAGAATATGCATACTTGAGTTTTGAACAACAAGACCGTATGATGAATGGAATTGAATTTTCTTTACACAAAAAGCATTTGCGAACTTCCCGATTATTTTTTTTAATCATTTCAACATAAAGGAATCACCAGCCATGGCTGACGACAAAGCCCCTAAAAAACCTGAGAACATCGCTGTTGACCCGGGAGCTAAGAAGAAAAAGCTTATCATCATTGGCGGAGCCGCCTTAGTGCTTCTGATCGCCCTCGGGATCACTGCCTTTTTTCTTCTGAAAAAACACGCCCCGGAGACGGGCAAGGAAAAGCATGGTGAGACAGCGGCAGACGTTCACGTCCCGGAGCTGAATCCACCTGCAGCCATTGGCCCGATGATTGAGATCAAAGATTTTATTGTCAATATCATCAGTGAGGGAGAGCGGCACTATGTAAAGGCCGCCATCACCATTGAACTCATCGACAATCCTGCCGTTAGCACCGGTACTGTCAGTAGTGGTGGCGCCCACGGTGGTGGTGGCAGCAAAACAGCAACCGGCAACGACCTGGCCAAGGAAGAGGCCACCCAGCGCATGCCCCAGATTCGCGACAGCATCCTCCTGTTGATTGGCAATAAAACCTATGAAGAACTCCAGGACCTGCAAGGGAAAAAACAGCTCAAGGCGGAACTGACCAGCAAACTCAACTCGATCCTGCACAATGGCAAGGTAAAAGAAATCTATTTCACAGATTTTGTGGTTCAATAACTGATCAAACAAACAGTCTTTCAGCTTGTTAACCAAAAGACTACAGACTACACAACCTTCACAGGGACAGCAGTGGAACCAATTCTTTCCAGACAAGAAATTGCAGATCTCCTGAGCGCCATTAAGAAAGGCCAGGTCACCACCGAAGCGGCGATGCCGGAGCAATCCGCCAAATTCACCAATGCCGAATCAGTCAATCTCCTGCAGATGGCAAACAAAAACAGTTGCCAACTGCGAATCCCCAATTTTGATATCATTCTCGACACCTTTGCCCAAAACTATTCTATATCCCTCACCAACCAGCTCCAGCGAACCTTTACCATCAGTCGCATCGGCATAGAATGCTCACTTTTTAACACATTCATGACCGCCCAAAAAAACTCCGGGGCCATTGGCGTTCTCAATCTTGACCCCTTAAAATATGGAGCTCTGTTCATTCTGGATCAACAGCTTTCTTTCACTCTCATTGAGATCATGCTGGGCGCATCCAGTGAGTTGGACCCTCTGAAGCTGGATCGAAAACCGACAACCATTGAGCTCAATATCCTCAAATCAGTCATGACCAAGGCCTGCGAGGACCTGAGCAAGGCCATGAAACCGCTGACAACCCTCAATTCCTCACTCATCAAGGTCGAGAGCAACTCCAGACTGGTCTCTATCACCGATCCCGATGCCGAGGTTGTTGTTGGTCGTTTTAAGATCCAGATCGGCAGCCTTTCCGGAGAATTAAACATGCTTTTCCCGGTAGCCACCCTTGAGCCCCTTAAAGAACGGCTCAGAGATCTGCTCTCCGTCAGGACCAGCAATTTTGGAGAATGGTCTGAACGTATACTCGATGAGATCCTGGCAATGGAAACCTCAATCATTGCCCAATCAGGGACCCTCACCCTGCCCCTGAGCAAGGTGCTCTCTTTAAAAAAAGGTGACATTATCCCACTTGATTACGACCCCAATTCTCCACTAAAGGTACTCGTTGAGGACAACCTGAAATTTTTTGCAAGACCTGGTCTCTACGCCGGGAAACGAGCGATCAGCCTGACCGGCGCCTACGAATAAGCCGTTGCTACAGATCAATTCAAAACCATGCAACTGGCCGGAACAACATAAAATCCGTAACCGAATGAGTGAAAGAGCATGGGTGCTCTTTCACTAATGACCCCTAAAAAGTAAACCCTGGAATGAATACGTATGAGCAATATGAACGGAAGGCCAGACCCGGACGAGCTGAAAGATCTTCTGCAAACCGATGAAAGCAACCCGACAAACCTTGGGGCACACAGCAGACAAGCTACCGGGTCACACACAGGAAATAGCGCCAACCGTGGCCTTGAATTCCTCTATGATGTCCCCCTGCAGATCTCTGTCGAAGTTGGGCGCAGCAAGATTTTGCTGCGCGACCTTTTGAAGATGGGCGAGGGCTATGTTATCGAGCTCGACAAACTGGCAGGCGAGCCTTTGGACCTCTATGTCAATAACCGCCTGATTGCCAGAGGTGAGGCAGTTATGGTGGGAGACAAATTCGGCATCAGATTGACAGATGTAATCAGCACCGCTGATCGCGTCGAGAATCTTGGCTAAACGGCGGAAACAAAAGAATTTAAAAAGCGACTAAAAAGAGAATCCTGTCAAATGCGCCCGCTTCTATCCCTCATCATCTTCTCGCTATCGGTAACAAATGCCCTTGCCGGCGGCGGAGCAGAGCCCCCTTTTTCTCTTGCCGCTACACTCAGACTTATCTGGGGGCTGCTCATTGTCCTTGGCGCCCTCCTTGTTGTGTATGCCCTGGCCAAAAAAAAACTTTCTTTCCTTACCGGCGATGGCGGCAAGGGCGCCATCGCCATTATTGAGATGCGCCATCTAATGCCCAGAAAATCACTCTGCCTGGTCAAGGTCCGAGATCAGGAATATCTTCTGGGACTTGGCAACGATCAGATCAACCTGATTGCCGTCATTAACCCACCAGATACCAAGGATTTTGTCGCAACACTTGCAACTGCGGAATCGGATAATCATGACAACACCCATGACAGCGTACTCTAAACAACCCGGCACAGCCCTGCTGATATGCGGATTGGCGCTGGGGGCGGCCCTTCTTGCCCCCACTCCATGTCCTGCCGTGGGCCTGCCCACCATCACCTTCGGGGTAGCCGATGCCAATACCCCTGAGCAGGTATCAACAGCCATCCAGGTGCTCTTCCTCCTGACCATCCTCTCGATTGCCCCGGCCATTCTGCTCATGACCACCTGCTTTACCCGTATCGTCATCGTACTCGGCTTTATCCGTCAGGCCATGGGCACTCAGAACATGCCACCCACCCAGATCATTATCGGGCTGGCCCTGTTTCTCTCTTTCTTTATCATGTCACCCACCCTCAACACCATCAATGAAAAGGCCCTGCAGCCCTACATGAAAAAGACGATCACCCAGGAACAGGCCCTGGAACAGGCCATTGCCCCTATGCGTGCCTTTATGTTCTCGCAGGTAAAGGAGGCAGAATTGACCCTTCTTTCTGACATCACCCTTAAAAACAAGCCCTTTGACCAAAACGATATCCCCACCATGACCCTGATCCCGGCCTTCATGCTTTCCGAGCTGAAAAGGTCGTTCCAGATGGGATTCATGATCTATGTCCCCTTTCTGGTCATTGATATGGTGGTTGCCTCAGTCCTCATGTCCATGGGCATGATGATGCTGCCGCCGGTCATCATTTCCATGCCCTTTAAACTGCTGCTTTTTGTACTGGTCGATGGCTGGGGACTGATTGTCGGATCGCTGGTACAGAGTTTCAAATGACAAGGCTGAAGACTGAAGGCGAAAACCCGAAAGTTTCCAAAAATAAAGTCTTTACTCTTTATCCTTCTACCTTCAGCTTTCAGCCTAACAACCTTCCAATGTGAAATCACCCATGACTCCTGAATTTGTCATCGATATCGCCAGAAAGGCCATCCAGACCACCCTCCTGATCTCCGCCCCCATGTTGCTGTCAGGGCTGATCATCGGACTCCTTGTCTCCATCTTCCAGGCCGCCACCCAGATCAACGAACAGACCATGACCTTTATCCCCAAACTCATTGTGGTCTTTCTCTCTCTGCTCATTTTTGCCCCCTGGATCATGCACACCATGACCGCTTTCACCCTGGGTCTTTTTGAATCCATGGCCAGTTTTTAACACCAATCCGAACCCCCGTGGATCTTCAACTTATTCCCGTTACTCAATTCCAGATCTTCCTGATCTGCACGGCCAGGGTCGCCGGATTTATGGGCGCCATCCCTGTCTATTTTGGCACCCAGACCCCGGCCAGGATCAAGGTCTGCCTGGTCTTTGCCATCTCTTTACTCCTTTTCCCAATCCTCTCGCCCGCACTGCCAAAAATTGACCTGAGCCTGATCTCCTTTCTCCTGCTCACCATTAATGAGACCCTTTTAGGCCTGCTTCTTGGCCTTATGTCTCGCCTGATCTTTACCACCGTTGAGTTTGGCGGCACAATCATAGGCTACCAGATGGGTTTTGCCGCTGCCAATGTCTTTGACCCCCAGCATGAAAGCCAGATCTCCCTGATCTCCCAGTTCCAGAATGTCTTTGCCATTCTCATCTTCCTGGCGCTCGATGGTCACCATATCTTCATCAAGACTGCCGCCAGATCTTACCAACTCCTGCCCCCTGGAAATCTGAATCTGGCAGGTGAGGCAATTCCTTATCTCATGGAACTTACCTCCAGGATGTTTGCATTAGGCGTCCAGTTCAGCGCCCCTGTTCTTGCCGTCCTCCTGCTTTCAGGACTTATCCTCGGCATCCTGGCCCGCGTCTTTCCCCAGCTCAATGTCTTCATGCTTTCCTTTCCCTTAAACATCGGCATCTCTTTTGTTGTCATTGCTTTGACTCTTGACATGGTCGCCAGCCTGTTAAGACGGGAATT
Source organism: Desulfocapsaceae bacterium (assembly GCA_030653035.1). Lineage (GTDB taxonomy): Bacteria > Desulfobacterota > Desulfobulbia > Desulfobulbales > Desulfocapsaceae > UBA2270. The sequence goes on from JAUSAB010000095.1 coordinate 33,436, forward strand.
TGACGCTCTCGGGGAACGTATTCTCACCGTGCTTCAATATCTACAAGCAGGTGGATAGCCTGTAGTTTTGTTTCAACAACCTATGTGAGCAACCATGGCCGATGATGCCCCTACCGGGGGAGAACGCACAGAAGACCCGTCAGCGAAGCGGCGGGAAGATTTTCGTCAAAAAGGCCAGGTTGCCCAAAGTAAAGAGGTCCAGACCGCGGCCCTCTTCAGCCTGGCCCTGCTCTTCTGGCTCTTCTACATGCCGCAGTTCTGGAACGGACTTATCACCCTGGTATCCTCGATCTGGAAGTCCACTTGGGAGTTCCAGGGCACACCATCAGAAATAATGGGGCTGTCCATTCATGTCACCAAAGAAATGGCCCTTCTGTTGATCCCTCTTTTTTTACTGGTGATGATCATTGGGTTTTTCTCCAGTTTTTTCCAGTTTGGCTGGCTGCTCACCACCAAACCCCTCATCCCTGATTTCAGCAAACTCGACCCCTTTACCGGCATTGGCCGTCTTTTTTCCAAACGATCGCTGATAGAAAGTATCAAGTCCATTGCCAAGGTCACACTCATCGGCTGGATCGCCTTCTCGACTGTGATGGCAAAATTCAACGAGGCCCTGATCCTGGTAGATACCGACACCAACGCCACCATGCTTTTTCTGGCCAGGACTGCGGCCTTGATCCTGGCCAAGATCTGCGCCCTGCTCATACTCCTTGGCTTTATCGACTTTCTCTATGTCCGCTGGGAGATGGAAGAAAAACTGAAAATGACCAAACAGGAACAAAAGGAAGAGTTTAAAGAAAGCGAGGGCGACCCCCATATCAAGGCCCAGATCAGGGCCCTGCAACAACAGATGGCCAAAAAACGGATGATGGCGGAAGTCCCCAAGGCCGACGCGGTTATCACCAATCCGACCCATCTCGCAGTCGCCATAAAGTATGATTCCACAACAATGGTGGCCCCCATCGTCGTTGCTAAAGGCGCTGATTTTGTGGCCATGCGTATCCGCGAGATCGCCAGGGAAAACAATATCCCCTTAGTCGAAAACCCTCCAGTGGCCCGATTATTGCATAAACTTGACTTGGGTGCCGCAATCCCCGAAGAGATGTTCAAGGCAGTAGCTGAGATTCTGGCCCATATCTATTCACTCAAAGGCAAGCATAACTAAGCAAACGGACAGACTGTAGCCGGTCAGGGAGTTAGCTGACAGACTAAAACACCACAGATTAACCAACCTGGGTAATCAAGAAACCACGATGGAACTGACAGAAAAACAACAGCTATTCAGCGGACTGCAATGGCGCGCCATGTTGCAGCGCACTGATATCATGGCGGCGGTAGGCATGGTCTCTATCCTGATGATCATGATCATTCCCCTGCCGGCGATTCTGCTCGACCTCCTTCTTTCCACCAATATCACCATTGCCCTGCTGATCATGGTCATCAGCCTCTACACAGTCAGGGCCACCGACTTCTCGATCTTTCCGGCAATCCTGCTCGCCACCACCCTGTTCCGTCTGGCCCTGAATGTGGCATCCACCAGGCTGATCCTCCTGCGGGGTGACGAGGGTCCGGGGGCAGCTGGTGCTGTCATTGAATCCTTCGGCCAATTTGTCGTCGGCGGTAACTATGTAGTTGGGCTGGTAATCTTTGCCATCCTGGTTCTGATCAATTTCATGGTTATCACCAAAGGCGCCGGACGCGTGGCCGAGGTTGCAGCCAGGTTCACCCTTGATGCCATGCCCGGCAAACAGATGGCCATTGATGCCGATCTCAATGCCGGAATGATCAATGAAACCGAGGCCAGAAAAAGACGTGAACTGATTTCAGCTGAGGCCAGCTTCCACGGAGCCATGGACGGTGCCTCCAAGTTTGTCAAGGGAGACGCCATTGCCGGTATCATTATCACTTTTATCAACATCGGCGCCGGCTTCATCATCGGCGTTCTCCAAAAAGGCATGCCCATGGCCGAGGCCGCAAAAAATTACACTATCCTCACCGTAGGGGATGGTCTGGTCGGACAGGTTCCAGCGCTCATCATCTCCACTGCAGCCGGTCTGCTCGTCACCAGGTCATCGGGCGACAACGACTTTGGCGCCGATATCAAGATTCAGTTCAGCCGCTATTCCATCGCCCTCTGGGTGGTTTCCGGAATGTTGCTCGTTTTTGCCCTCATTCCCGGTTTTCCCTTTGTCCCTTTCATGCTGTTGGCCATTTCTCTGGCGATCTTCGCCTGGCAGTTGGATCAAAACAAGCTGAAGGCCGCTGCCGTCGTGGCCGAGAAGCCCAAAGAAGTGGCCATGCCGGTGGCCGAGAGCTACGAAGAGATGCTCAATGTTGATCTGCTCGAACTTGAGGTCGGATACGGCCTGATTCCCTTTGTCGATTCCGCCCAGAACGGTGAATTGCTCACCCGCATCTTGTCCATCCGTAAACAGTTCGCCATCAACAATGGTTTTATTGTGCCTCCCGTTCATATCAAGGACAATCTCCAGCTCAATCCCAACCAGTACACCCTGGCCCTCAAAGGAATCAAAATCGCCGAGGCCGAGATGCTGCCCGGCCACTACATGGCTATGGACCCTGGTATGGTGACCGAAACGATCAAGGGTATTGCCACCACCGAGCCCGCCTTTGGCCTGCCCGCCATCTGGATTACCGAAGACAAGAAAGAGCGGGCCCAGATTGCCGGATACACCGTTGTTGACTGCACCACGGTCATGGCCACCCACATCAGCGAGATTATCAAACAACATGGCCATGAGCTGATTGGCCGCCAGGAGGTACAGAATTTGCTCGACAACCTGGGCAAGACCTATCCAAAACTGGTGGAAGAACTGGTCCCCTCGATTCTCTCCCTCGGCACCATCATGCGCATCCTCCAGAATCTCCTGGCAGAAGGGGTCTCCATTCGCGATCTGCGCACCATCCTGGAAACCATGGCCGACTGGGCCCCCCTGACCCGCGACCCGGATGTCCTCACCGAATATGTGCGTCATGCCCTAGCCCGGACCATCAGCGCCGGACTGGCCACTAACGGTGTCATCCCACTGATCACCCTGGCCAAACCGGTGGAGGATGTTATCAGCAAATCCATTCAACACAAAGAGTCGGGCAGCTACCTGGCCATAGATCCCCATATAGCCCAGGTTATTCTTGACTCCATCGGCGAGGCCATCACCTTGTTCAGTGGCGGCCAGCGGCCGACTCTGCTCTCGGCGCCCCAGATCCGACCCCATGTGCGTAAACTGACCGAACGCTACTACCCTTCTCTTGTGGTGCTCTCCCATAACGAGATCACCCCGAACCTGAAAGTTCGCTCTCTTGCCACCGTGACCCTCGATGCAAGTTAAGATCTTTGAATCAACAGATATGGCCTCGGGCCTGAAACTGGTCAAAGAGACTCTGGGCGCCGATGCCCTGATCCTCTCCACCCGCACCATCCGCAGCGGCAAACTGGGCCTTCTGGGCAGACCTATCCTTGAGATCACTGCGGCCGTCGATGCGCCCTGGCCAGAGGCAAAACAACAACTGCCCCCCCCGACTGCTCCCTTGCCCAGACCCAGGAAAAAAGCCTTCACCCAGTGGGCTGACGACACTGTTCTACCCAGGACACAATCACGACCAGGACAGGCCATTACCTATGACTCCCAGTTCCGTATTCACCAGGAACCCGAAGACACTGGGTCGCTTCGGCCAGGCAAGCACAGTGAAACCGAAACTCCGCCCGTGATTCCCTCGGCATCAGGACAGACAAGCAAAGCAAGACAAAGCCCCCGGCCTGATCAGTCATCGGTCTCCCGACAAATGGTCGGTTCCTCCAGGGAAACTCACCCGGAGATGCACAATGAGCTGGACGAGCTGAAAGAAATGGTAAAGAAGCTTGGACTGGAGATGTCGCGCATAAGTGCCTCCGGCGCTGGCCAGCAACACGGCAATCCACCTGAACAGCCACCCGCCGCACCCACGGACCAGACTCCGGACAGCAAAGATGACGCCCCCCCCGCCCAATTCCTCTCTCTACTCATGGCGCAAGGCATAAGTGAACCCACGGCCCAAGCAATCAGTGCGCGCGCCCAGAGCACACTGTCATCAACAGGCAACGTTTCTTCATCCCACACGGCCCTGCTTAAGAATATTATCAGCGACCTCATGCACGTTGCCCCGCCGCTCGCATCAGGAAAAAAGAACCAGCGCCGGATTGCCCTGGTCGGTCCAACAGGCGTCGGCAAGACAACTACCCTGGCCAAGATTGCCGCCCACTATCTGAGCAATTTTTCCAGCTCCATTGCCCTGATCACCATCGATACCTACCGGATCGCCGCCGTTGAACAACTCAAGGTCTATGGCGCCATCATGAATCTGCCGGTAGAAGTGGTAATCAGCCCGGAACAACTGGAGCAGGCGTTATCGCGCCATCACGACAAAGAACTCATCCTGATTGACACGGCGGGACGGAGCCCCAGAGACACCCTGTGCATCGAAGAACTCGCCACTTTTCTCCGACCGGATCTTGATATTGACAAGCACCTTGTTCTCTCTGCAACAACACGAAGGACAGAGCTTTTCGAGGCCATCAAACGATTTGACCAGCTGGGGATCGACAACACCATTATCACCAAGACCGATGAATGCGCAACCCTGGGAGTGATACTCGACATCCTGATGGATGACAGGGACGACATGATCCCTTTCTCTTGGATCACCAACGGCCAACGGGTGCCCGAAGATCTTCTGACCGCCAGCCGTGAACTCATGGCCGAGTTGATAATGCCCCATGCTACCGGAAATAACCCATGAACCATAACAATCCAATAATGACAGACCAGGCAACCACACTTCGCGCCATGGGGGCCGCAGCTGCTCCCTCTCCGGCTTCCGAGAAAAATCGAGCCACCCGGGTCTACGCCATTACCAGCGGCAAGGGCGGAGTCGGTAAGACCGCAGTCACCGCCAATATCGCTGTGGCTCTGGCCGGGCTTGGCAAAAAAGTCCTGATCCTTGACGCCGACCTGGGACTTGCCAATATTGACGTGGTATTTGGCCTGGCCCCCAAATACAATCTCAATCATTTCTTCGCCGGTGAGCAGGAGCTGAGTGCCGTTCTGATAGAAGGCCCCGGCGGTGTCAAAATTTTGCCAGCAGGATCAGGCGTCCAGAATTTTACCCGGCTCGATTCCCTGCAGAAGCAAAGACTGCTGGATGGACTCGACCTGATGCATAACGATTTTGATTTTGTGCTGATTGATACCGAGGCAGGTATCTCTGAAAATGTCACTTATTTCAACACCGCCGCCCAGGAGATCCTGGTAGTCACCACCCCTGACCCCACCGCCATCACCGATGCCTATGCCCTGATGAAGCTGCTTTCCACCCAATACCATGAAAAGCGGTTCAATCTGGTGGTCAATCAGGTCCAGACCGACGAAGAGGCACTGGACGTGTACCGGAAACTGACCATGGTTTCCAATCGCTATCTTGACATCTCCATTGACTTCCTGGGCTCAATCCCGGCAGACCGTCAAATGATTGACGCCATCAGGAAACAGAAGGTGATTGTGGAACTCTACCCCACCTCCCGGATCACCGCTGCCTTTACCCAACTGGCCGGAACCTTATGCTCGGAACAGATCACGTGTGCGCCTAAGGGTGGAATCCAGTTTTTCTGGAAAAGGCTCCTTGATTTTGGCAGCAGGAGTTAACCATGGTCTATAATGCCCCTCCCCTGGATGATCATTCCGCGCTGATCAGAGACAACCTGTACCTCGTCGATATCCTTGTAGGCAGGATGGTCACCCAGGTTCCGTCTTTCATGAACAAGGATGACATGCGCAGCGCCGGTATGCTGGGGCTGATCGATGCCGCCAACAAGTTCGATCCCAGCAAAAACATCCTGTTCAAGACCTTTGCCGAATACCGAATCAGGGGTGCGATCCTTGATGAGATGCGCAAGCTTGACTGGTTTTCCCGTTCTCTGCGCGAAAAACAGAGCAACCTCAGCCGCACCATGACCAGACTGGAACGCAAGCTGGGCAGGACCCCGGAAGAAGAAGAAATGGCCCAGGCCATGGAGATCAGCCTGGAGGAATACCAGCAGATCCTGGGCGAGGTCAGCCATCTTGGCTGCGTCAGCCTGAATGAAACCCTTGACAACTCTGAAGATGGCGTCTCCTTTCTTGACTCCCTTGTCGACAAACGCTCAGACCTCTCCCCGGCCTCTCGGTTAGAAAACAAAGAGCTAACCAAGATAATGGCAAGCATTTTGCAAGAGCTCTCTGAAAAGGAACGATTGGTCATCTCTCTCTATTACTACGAAGAACTGACACAGAAAGAGATCGCTGAGGTCCTGGATGTTTCGGAAGGTAGAATATCCCAACTACACAGTCAGGCCTTGCTCAAATTGAAGACCAAGGTCCAGATGAGACTTGGGAGTAGGGAATAAAAAATCAGGATTCAGGAATTCAATAGTTAACTTTCTTCATTTAACGACAATGACCACTTACTCTCTCGCCATCCTGCTGATAAGCATCCTGTTCTGCATAATAAGCACTGTGTTGGCAATCATGCTCAAGCGGTCAAACAACAACCAGGAAAAGCTGCTTGCCCAGATGCGGACAGCCCTGGAGGCCAGGCAAGACAACACCGAGAATCAAAATGAGCAAAAAGACTCCTGCCAGACAGTAAATATCTTTGACGACAATCTGCGCACGGCGGAACTGACCACCAGACTGCAACATCCTCGCCTGACCGTACAGCACTGCGGTTCTTCCCCTACCACTCCTGAGCGCTACTGTTATATCCAATCAATGGTTGAGAAAGGAATGAATACCGAGGAGATCGCATCCATGCTCTCCATGTCCCTGCATGAAACCACGCAACTTGTCACCCTGATCAAGATGGCGCGTCAACCGCAACCATGTAACAAAGAACACCTGCCATTGCAGGAAATTGCTGGCAGCCAGGACATACAGCCCGCAACACTTACGCAATCCGGCAGACAAGACAACAAGAAACAGACTCCAGCTCCAAAGCAATCTGGTGCTATCAATAAATCCATTAAACTTGCCCGGTGGCTTAAAGGACGCGCAATTAGCCCTTACCTGCGGAAACAAAGCAGCCGGGAACCACCTCCCCACCCACTGCCACGAGATCAAGGGACCCCTTATCTCCCTGCACCAACGGGATACACGTAAGAAACTTGCCAAACTGACAGCAGCAGGGGCACTTTCCTTGCAGATCTTAAGAAACAGGTAAGCTCTGTCGATAAGAGAACAGGTATAATACTGAAAGGACTTGTGCCCCGTAAAGGAAGTCCTCTTGGGGCACAATGGAAGACTTAAACCTTTTCGCGACGACATCAACCTTTACCTTTTGAGAAAACCTTATGGTATCAGGTAAATATAGTGCCCTCTCCGGAGCTGTTGCCCGTGAACAGAGCATGGCGAACATTGCCGCCAATCTGGCCAATGTCAACACCACCGGCTATAAAAAGGCAAATGTCAGTTTCGAGTCCCTGCTGCAAGGGGCCAAACAGACCAATGAGGCCAAGGGTATTAATTATAGCCGCATCAAGGGCAACTTTACCGAATTTAGCTCTGGGCCAATGGTCGAAACCGGCAACCCGCTTGACATGGCGATCCATGGGGATGGTTTTTTTAAGGTACAGGGTCCAAACGGCGTACTCTACACCCGGCGCGGCGACTTTGTCTTAGACCAGAACGGCAATCTGCAAACCAGTAATGGCATGGCGGTACTCGATGGCTCCAATGGACCGATCAATATCCCGGACACCACTATCAGTCAAATTTCCATAAGCAGTCTTGGTGAAATATCGACAATGGGACGTGACGGCAGCCGGTCGGTTGTCGGCAGCATTGGCGTCGTCACCATCAATGATACCAGCAAGCTGAAACGAGAGGCTGACACCACCTTTTCCCTGCAAGCAGACGGGCAGGAGACCGTTGCCACCGAACCTACGCTCGTTATTGGCAACCTGGAAACATCCAATGTCAATATGACTGAGGAAATGACCATGATGATTGACAGTCTCAGGACCTTTGAGACCTACCATAAGGTCTTGAAAAGCTACTCCGATCTCGGCCAGAAGCAGGACGAACTGGGCAGCCTTGGATAACAGGCTGAAGGCTGAAGGCTGAAGAACCAATTTTATGGGCCTAAGATGTAAAGAGAAGACCACTCGGCAGAAATTAAGCTTAAGGCTGCATATTGAAGCGTGAAAAAAATATCACATTGAATGTTTTGACTTTAAAACCTTCACCCTTCGCCTCTTAACCTTTTTTATCAAGGATAAATAAAATGATTCGCTCACTCTGGACCGGTACCACCGGCATGACTAGTCAGCAGCTCAACATGGACGTCATTGCCAATAATCTGGCCAATGTCGCGACGACTGGATTCAAAAAAAGCAGGGCTGATTTTCAGGATCTCATGTATCAGATCATGAAGGTTCCAGGAAGTAAATCTTCGGCAGACACTGAGTCGCCAACCGGCATCCAGGTCGGCTTGGGCGTCCGCCCTGCCGCTGTGCAGAAGGTTTTCACCGAAGGGGACATCATCCAGACGGGAAATGAACTGGATGTGGCCATTGAAGGCTCCGGTTTTTTTCAGGTTGAGATGCCCAACGGGACAACTGCGTACACACGGTCCGGGGCATTCAAAAGAGACAGCAATGGACGCCTGACCACTTCGGATGGCTACCCCATTCTCCCGGCAATCACCATTCCTGATGGTTCCCGGCAGGTTACCATCAGTGAAACCGGTGTAGTCAGCGCCATTATCGGAACAGATACCGTCAGTACCGAGGTAGGCGCCTTGGAGACCGCGACATTCACTAACAATGCCGGTTTGACCGCCATTGGCCGCAACCTCTTTGTTGAATCAGCGGCATCCGGCACCGCCCAGACCGCAATCCCCGGCAATGACGGCTATGGCACCCTGGCCCAGAACTATATTGAAGGTTCAAACGTAAATATTGTCGAAGAGATGGCCTCTATGATTACCACTCAACGGGCCTATGAGATCAACTCCAAGTCCATCACGACATCCGATGAGATGATGAAGACCACCAACAACCTGATTTAAGTACTGAAAGCGAACACCTAATGTTTTGTACCAATCAGCCATGACAACAGAATATACAGGACAAGATGGCCTCTCCGGCCGAAGATCAAGCAAGGGTGCAGGCATACTCTTGCTGTTCATCACCTTACTATTTTCGGGGATAGCCTCCCCGTGTCATGCTTTTGACGTCACCTTCCGCTCAACTGCCACGGTATCAGGCTCATCAGTCACCCTGGCCGACATTGCCGACCTGGACGATCATTCCGAACTGGCAAACGCCCTGGCCAAACAGACAGTCGCAACAAGCCCTGAAGCCGGACAAAAAAACATCCTGGATTCCAACAGTATTATCCACAAACTGACCAAAACAATTACCGCACCAACTGAAATCAAATGGCGCGGGGCAGGAACTGTGACCATCGAACGCCAAGGGGTCACGGTTACTCCTCACAGCATCCAGGAAGTCATTGAGACCTACATTGCAAAACATGCCACATCCTTGCCTGGCGCCAAATACACCTTTACCCCCAAAGACCCGCCATTGCCTTTTCTGGTTCCGGTCGGAGACCTGCAGTGGGAGGTAATTCCCTCAACACCAGGGATTATCGGCAGCAACCGCTTTTCCCTTATTGGCCGCATTGATACTCAGGTCGTTAAAAATTTCTCCGTCCGCGGCACTCTGGAGGTCTCAGCTCCAGTGGCCGTAGCCGTTTCCAATCTTCGCCGCGACGACATCATCACCGAAACTCAGATTCACATGGTCCCCCAAGATATCTCTACCCTCAAAGCTCCTTGCCTGCAAGCAAGTCAGGTTGTCGGCAAAAATCTTCTTCGAAGTATCAAGGCTGGCTCGGTGATCGATCTGGCATCCATTGAATTTCCGCCGATGGTCAAGAAAGGAACCCCGGTCAAAATTTTTTGCCAAAAAAACGGCATAGAACTGACCGCCACAGGTATCGCCAAAACAGACGGCAAACAAGATCAGATCATCAAGGTCAAAAACATCAGTTCTGACAAAGAGATCTTCGGCCGTGTAACAGCTCCGGGACTTGTTGAGGTACAAATCTGACATGAAATACTTCTTTATTATACTGCTGTCAGCCGCACTTCTGACATCCTGCGCCAAACCACAGGAACACATCGTAAATATCCCTGAGCCCCTGGAAGAGGTTCAAACTGACACAAACAAAGCAACCTCAGACGGCTCGCTCTGGCCAGGCGAACAACATTCCCTGTATGCCGATCACAAGGCCCGAACCACAGGAGATATGGTAACCATCACAATCGTGGAGAAAGCCAGCGCCAGCAAAGAGGCATCCACCGACTCAGGGCGAAGCAGCAGCCTGTCTGCCTCTATCCCCAACTTTCTCGGCCTTGAAAATTCAACCACCCTGGCCCAAAATCCCAATATTGATCTTGCCACCCTGCTCAAGGCAGATTTCGCCAATTCCTTCAAGGGCAATGGTAAGACTGTACGCAAGGAAGACCTTGTCGCCTCGCTCACCACCCAGGTCATTCAGGTTTACCCCAATGGCAACCTAAAGATCCGTGGCGGCAAAGAGGTTCAGGTCAACGACGAGACACAGGTCATTTATCTGACCGGTATTGTCCGCCCTGTGGACATCATGGCCAACAACACGATTGATTCAAGTCATGTCCTGAATGCCAGGATCTCCTACACCGGTAAGGGCGCGATCAGCGACAAACAGAGTCCGGGATGGATGACTCGTGCGATAGACAATGTCTGGCCATTCTGATGCAGAAGGTAAAAGTTGAAATTTGCAAGGTAAATACTTTCATGAAAACCATAAAATTCCTCAGTATTTTTCTATTTTTTTCGGCAGTCATGGCCCAGACCGCATCGGGAACCAGGATCAAAGATATCGCCCAACTTGGTGGCGTCCGTGAAAATCAACTGAGCGGTTATGGACTGGTGACCGGCCTTGCCGGAACCGGCGATGACCCACAAAAAGTCTCTTTCACCCGACAGGCCCTCTATAATATGATGGTGCGACAAGGGATCACCATCAACCCGGTAGATTTCGCGAAGATCAAATCAAAGAATGTGGCGGCTGTCATGGTCACTGCTGCCCTCCCCCCTTTTGCCAAACCAGGCTCCACCATTGATATCCAGGTTGCCTCTATCGGCGATGCAGTCAGTCTGGCCGGTGGCAATCTGCTGATGACGGCCTTGAAAGGACCGGACGGCAAGGTCTATGCCGTCGCTCAGGGCCCCATGACCATCAGCGCCTTCTCCTTCGGCGGCAAGGCAGCCAAGGCCCAGAAGAATCATCCCACAGTGGGCCGCATTGCCAATGGGGCCATCATTGAACAATCAGTACCGGTGGCCCTCGGTCAAAACGGCACCCTCTCCTACCGCCTTCGTGCCTCAGATTTTACCACCGCCTCACACATGAGCGACGCGATCAACGCAAGCTTTGGCGAGGGCACGGCCGTCCCCATTGATTCAACCACCGTTAACGTGACCATCCCCGAGGCCAACAAAGAGCAGCCAGTCCCGTTCATTGCCAAACTGGAGGCGCTCGACATCAAGGTTGACACCAACGCCAAGGTCGTCATCAATGAACGTACCGGCACCATTGTCATGGGTCAGGACGTACGACTTTCAACAGTCGCGGTTTCCCATGGAAATCTCTCGATTGTCATCAAAGAGTCGGCAGATGTGGTCCAGCCCAACCCTCTGGCGCCTGGTGAAACCGTTATCATCCCCAAAAGCACCGTTAAAATCACCGAAGATGAAGGCGGGCTCCTGGTGGTTAAAGAAGGCGTCAGCATCAGCGCCGTCGCCGACGCCCTCAATGCCATTGGCGCCACACCCAGAGACCTGATTGCCATTTTTGAGGCCATCAAGGCCGCCGGCGCCATGCAAGGCGAGCTCGTTGTTTTATAATAGCAAAAGGATTACCCATGTCATCATCCATTACTTCAGCTAAAATTCCTGTAGCCGCTGGCACCACAAACAAAATCACCCCCAAGACCAGCAAAAATCTGCAAGCACTCCGAAAATCCTGCCGCGATTTCGAGGCAATCTATACCCAGGAAATGTACAAGGCCATGCGTAAGACTGTACCTGACGGCGGTATTTTTGATAATAAAAATATGGCCAATGGACTCTACAAGGAGATGCTGGACATGGAAATAGCCAAGATCGCGGCTGCCGGCAAGGGAAACGGCATTGGCGAGGCCATGTACCAGCAGATGAAAGGCAAGATAGAAAACAAAAAATAAGCGTAACAATGATTATTTCGTAACGGCTGCCACGCCATCTTTCAAAAAATACTACAGCTCTTTATGTGGTATCTGCCGGACGCCACTCAAAGAAACAGCCGGTAAAAATTGGCTGTTTCTTTGAAGCGGCATAAGGTGCCGTAATAAAATAAGCAAAAAAAAACACTGCTTATTTCATAAAAATCACTTGATTGCTATCGGCCAGACGCCACTCAAAGAGACAGCCGATAAAAATTGGCTGTCTCTTTGAAGCGGCATAAGGTGCCGTAATAAAATAAGCAAAAAAAAACACTGCTTATTTCATAACGGCACCTAAAGTTTTTTTCCTCTCCTGACGATACTGTTTATAACAGGAGATTGAATAAACTCCTGATAAGCAGCTATACTCCCTTTATCATCCTCCAGCATGGACGCTTGGAGAACAACGCAAGGAGGCGGAAAAATGACGACTTCGATCAGCAGTCAGGCCCACATCGACCCCAAAATATTGCAGCAACACAACAAAAATCTCCAGCCTGCGGAGAATCAGATATCTGCGTTTGAACAACATGGCAAAGAAGGCGAGCAAGCCGCAAATAAAAAGATTACCGTCAGCGACACCGTCACCATCAACCAAAAGGCCGAGACAACAGTAACCTACTCAAGCTCTCTGACCATGGGACAAAATTTCAAAGGCGATGGTTTTGATCTTCTGCGTGGCCTGGTACTCAATATGCTCAAAGAGCAGGGTATTGATTTTAAAATTGCCAATGGCGACCAGGAAATAGACATCAGTAAACTGACTCAGAAAGATGCACAGGCACTTATTGCCGATGACGGCTATTTTGGAGTTGATAAAACCTCTAGTCGTATTGTAGATTTCGCCATTGCTACGGCGGGCGGTGATCCATCCAAACTGGCAGCGATTAAAGAGGGAGTGGACAAGGGATTTAACGAGGCACTGAAGGCCTTTGGCGGACAGCTTCCCGACATCTCCTACAAGACCTATGATGCCGTAATGAAAAAACTTGATGCCTGGGCAGAAAACGCAACTTCTGGCCAATAAGCAATCATAAGACAATATTGCAGGTGCTATTATGAGTATAGAATTTTTTGGAGTAGGCGGACTTGGCCAGATCGGCGCAATGAAAAAGGCTGAAAAGGCACAGGCAAGCAAAAAACCAGGAGAAAGCCAGGGGAAGGATCAGGTGCAATTTTCATCCGTCCTGCAAGATGTGCAGAAGGCACAGGCAAGTGGAGGTACTATGCAAACCCAGCGGAACGAACGGGTCCAGGAACTCAAGGCCCAGATTGCCGATGGTTCCTATCAGCCTGACCTGAATAAGGTTGCCAGTAGTCTGATGCAGTTCCTCCTTGAGGAGAAACAATCATGACCACCCAAAGAACCCATGACTATCTCGTCCGTCTGCGCAACCTGATTATTGAAGAGAGAGAATACGCCAAAGCCATGAACCTTCCGGCCATGGCCCAGGTCATGGCCGAGAAAGAGGAACTCTTGCAGATCCTCGCCCATGTGCAAACTCTCGACCCGGCAGACAAGGGGATCGCCACGCAAATCCGCCATGAAAACCGGCGTAACGCCTATCTGTTCAAGGCCACTCTGGGCTGGATTCGCGAGACCATGGAATTTTTTGGCAAACGAACCGTCAC
>JAUSAB010000097.1 GCA_030653035.1 Desulfocapsaceae bacterium
CACTAGTGTCCCAACGTTTAATCAAACAATAACAACTGGTTACTCTTAGGCTCGACCTTGGTTATGTAATCTTCTTTTGTAAGTGCCTGTAATAATGGCATTCGTTCAAAGATGGTCACGCTCAATACCTGTAAAATTGTGTAAAGGCTGGCCTCAATTTTGAGCCGTTTTTTCATAATGGCTACGAGCAGATAGACAGAAACGGCGATCCAGATTTGGGCTTTCACCGCATTTTCCGATGTGCCGTAAAAAGTTTTGATGCGCAGGTTCTGTTTGATCCATTTGAAAAATAGCTCCACTTGCCAGCGTTGCTTGTACAATTTGGCAATAGTTATGGCTGGCAGAGAAAAATTGTTGCTCAGAAACACGAACGTTCTGTCGTTTTTGGCATCGTAATATTTTATCCGGCGCAGTTTGTCGGGATAATCCTTTTTTTGGTAGAAGCCGGTGAGCATGATCGACTGGTCGCAAATCAGACCAGTATTTCGGTCTATCTGGTGCGAATAAACCCGTCGGCATTTGAGGTTGGATTTGCCTCGGATCACGAAAAAGGCACTGTGTTGTGAGATTGTGTGCAGTCGGGAAAAATCCAGATACCCTCGATCCATGACATAAAAGGCCCCAGCTTCCATTGGCAGGATGTCGAGGGTGTTGACCTCGTGAAGCTTGCCGTCGGAGATGTAGATAAAAGTTGGAATATTGCCCCGTAGATCCAGTAAGGTGTGGAGCTTGATGGCCCCTTTGCTCTTGCGGAAGTTGGCCCACGGAAACATGGAGAGGCACAGGTCGATAGTTGTGGCATCCAGTGCATAGACCGTGTTTTCCAGATCCAGGGAAAAGTCGTCGTTCACATAAAGTTTTCTGGCGGTCGGAATAAGGGATTGGGCAAGATCGGCGTAGATATGCCAATCGCGTACTTTGTTGGCATTGGCCAGAGTATTGCGAGAAATGGGCGCGCGGATACCCATGTGGTAGAGCTTGTTTTTCTGGGCATGAAGACAGGCCTCGATATCTCGCAGGCTTTCGCGATAGGTGAGTTGAGCAAAGGCCATACACAGATACTGGTCGAGACAGGTAAATTCCTTGACCTTGAAATCGCCATGATAGCGATCGACACATTGATGAAAGACATGAAGCGGAAGATGCTCCATCACTTGAGAGAAAATAAGTTTTCCAGTGTACATAATTCAGGCCTCCTCGCATGGTTGCGCGAAGATGACTGATCTTTAGAAAATTTTTCAAGTCGTTAAATGACATTTTGTCTTTTTTTATTTTAATTTACGGCAAGTTATATGATGTTCTGTTTCAAACGTTGGGACACTAGTGACTGTTTTTATATATTACAATGGGTCTCAAAATGAATGGTTTTCTCTACTCAATCCCGGTTAAGGGCATGGAGATATGGCAGGAGCTTATGCACTGCTATAACGAGAATGACCGCCAAAGCACAACCTGCAACGACATCAGAGAGATAATGGACTTGCAGGTAGACCCTTGACCAGCCGACACTGATAATAATCAAAGTACTTGCAATCGCACAGATCACGGCCCATACCGGCGGCAGCGAGCGGATGGCGATAATGGTGACAGTCAGGAAGAAGGCTGTGGCCTGGGCGGTGTGGCCGCTTGGGAATGACCAGTCTGTCGGTGTCGGGATCAGGAGCTCAAGTGAGTCCGGCCGTGGCCGGCGGAAGATTAACTTGGTCACATGGGTCACAATCACCGTTACCGATAGGCTCAGGCCCAGTAACAGGAACTCACGTGACCTTCCTGCACAGACCAGAAAGAGAGCAAGAATGGCACAGGAGGGCAGGAGGAAATACAGTGAGCCAAGCCAGGTAATGGTAGTAAAAAAAGAATCACAAGACATTGTACCCTCCCGCTTATTGTGCGAGTTGAAGATGTGTGATTTTAGCCATAATGGCTGTCAGTTAAAAGGAAAAGACCTGCCCCTTGCAAACATGGGTTATGCTGTAGATGAGAAATTCACTACGGCGCAGAGCCATAACCAAGGAGGCAGGTCATGACAGAGACGCGATCACGTTCAGGAGAACCCTCGAGCAAGCTATCCGAGTAAGGCGTAAGCCGAATCTCCGCCTTTAGAGAGAGGCAGCTCCGCGACGAAGCCAAGTCATGCGGCACCCAAACCCGCGAATATCAGAGTGATCAAGCGTCGCCACAAGATCCGGTCTCTGTCTGTGTCCTGGAATACAGACAAAACAACTAAACCTTTGAAACAAGGGTAAAGGGATACCTTTTCCTATTGACAAGTAACAGCCATATCAGCTTGTTGGTTTCAAAAAAAAATCTGCTGAAAATTCTTCCGGAGTCATATCGTTTAAAAAACTATGAGGACGATTTCTCAGTCTTTCTGGGATTTATTCACTTTTTCGCCGACCATGGAGGCATGTCGCAGTGGGCCCCTTCCCGAGGATTGCAGTCGAGGAGGATGTCCATCATCCTGTCGGCGGTTCTGTGGCAGTCGGCGTCTTCCTGTCTGCCCAGAAGATCGGACATCAGCTTGTTGAATTCCATGCATTTCTGGTAATCGGAAGAGGCCAGCTGGTGCAAGGTGCATGCCTTTTCCAGATCTTGTTGATATCTTTAGGGATTGTGTCAGCCAAGATGGCAGCTCCTTTTATACTATAGAGAAGAACAGGGATGGACTGCGTTCCGTTGGCTTCTTGTCCGCTGTCTGATTGTTGTACCTTGACAGGGGCCGGGTAACGATACATCTTTTCTCATGCCGTCATTGTACCATTTCTACAAATCCCTTGCATGAGGAACAGAGTCATGAATACCTTTATCGTTACCTGCCTATCCTGCTCCGGCAAGAACCGGATTCCAGCCGATCGCCAGCATCTACGTCCCAAGTGCGGTAAATGCGGGACCGCTCTGGATCTTCGGGGAAATGCCCAGCCCATTGAATTGACAGATCATGAATTTCAAAATTTTATCGGCCGGGCCACCCTGCCGGTGATGGTTGACTTTTACTCTCCGACCTGCGGCCCCTGCAAGGCCCTGGCTCCTCTGGTTCATCGGTTGAACTGGGAATATCTGGGCCGGGTCCATATTGCTACCCTGAACACTTCCCTACATCCGGGGACGGCTGGCCACTATCAGATCCGGGGGGTGCCTACTCTTCTCTTTTTTCAGAATGGTAAATTGATTGATCAAGTGGTGGGCGCTCCTCCCGAACCACAGCTCCGGCAGAAACTGGAACAATTGGCCGGAAATCGTGGATGATTTCTGTCTGTTGTGAATTTCAGGGATGAGTGGTCTGCAAGGGGTGGATAGTTTTTTAGTTGTGGGCATAACTGATTAACTCTTATCAAATTTTTTCATCTTTTCGCTGATCATAGTCGATTTTTCACAGTGGGCACCTTCCCGAGGATTGCAGTCGAGAAGGATGGTCATTACTCTATCGGCGGCTCTGTAACAGTCGGCGTCTTCCAACCTTCCTAACAGCTCGGACATCAGCTTGTTAAATTCCATGCATTTTTTGTAATCGGCAGAGGCGCGCTGGTGTAAGGTGTATGCCTTCTCCAGGTCTTTCTTAACATCTTCCGGGATTATTTCAGCCATGGGGCAGGTCCTTTTAACTGCTGGAGTAGAATATGTGCAGATTGTGGTTCGTTTTAATCAAAGAAGCGAGAGTGATTTATTAATGCATATAAATGAGATAGCAAACATGAATGGGATGAATCGGAACGATATAAAAGTCGGCCTTCGGGTTTGCATTGTCTTAAAACAGGATCAGCGATCCGGTATCCTCACCGCAGGAATTGTGCAGGATATCCTGACAAAATCCCCAACCCATCCCCATGGCATTAAAGTCCGCCTGGAAAGCGGGGCCGTCGGGCGAGTTAAAAAGATTGAAGGTTGAGACTCAGGACCAGAAACCAAGGGGCACACCGACCCTTGACTCCTGGCTGTGAACATCATTCCTTTACCGTCCGCTTCAAGATCAAATGGATACCACCGTTCAGATTTTGCATTTGCCGCCGTCGACCTTCGGGAAACCGCTCAGGTTGAAGCTCTGGCCGCAGCCACAGGTGGTTTTGGTATTGGAATTGGTGAACTGCAGGCCGCCATGGATCAGCTCGTCGGAGTAGTCGATGACCAGACCGTCCAGAAGTTGGGCACTCGCGGCATCTGTCACAATACGGATCGCCCCGGCTGTATGGACCACGCTCTCGCCGTCCTGCATTTCGCTGGTAATTGTTGCACCGTAGGTGAGACCGGCACACCCTCCTTCCTTGACGACGACCCGCAGGAACTGGCCCACCGTCAGCTTGCTGTTCAGCATTGCTTCTGCTTTTTCTTTAATAGTGATATTCATGAAAGCCTCCATCGTTAATTATTAACAATCATATTATTATTGGCAGGTCATAGGAGAATGTCAAGGTCCTACACGATCAATGGCCGCCGGTTATTTGTTCCTTCTGGCTGGGGGCTTGGCGGGGACGATCCTCTTTTGCCACTTTTTTCTGCCGGTCGGCGGAGGGCAGGCGCAGGTCCATGGGCTGACCCTGGGTGGAGAGGATGAGCAGGCGCGGCTCGTCATCAATGCGGACCGGGTGCGGCAGGATGCGCAGTTGCAGCAGGGTCTGAACCTGCTTGGGAGTAAGCGTTACCCCTTTGCACTCTGGTTCCAGTACAAATGGACAACCCTCTTGCCAGCCGGAGCAGCCGTAGGCCCTTTTCCCCTTGATAACCTCTTTGCCGCAGAGCGGACAGCTGCCCCAGCGCGCCGGGTCAAGCCGCCGGGCGGAGCTGTGCTCGATCAGGGCGCGGATGTAGCCGCTGATCCCGGCCATGAAGGCATTGGGGTCAAGTTGGCCACGCTCAATTTTTTTGAGCTTTTCCTCCCACTCGCCGGTCATTTCCGGCGATTTGAGTAAGGGGTCCTGGATAAGGGCAATCAGGCAGCGGCCCATATCGGTGCCGCGTAGCTGCTTTTTTTCGCGCTGGATATAGTTGCGGCGCAGCAGGGTCTCGATGATGGCGGCGCGGGTAGCGGGCGTGCCGATGCCGCGCTCCTTGAGCGCTTCGCGCAGGGTGTCGTCTTCAACAAATTTACCGGCGGCCTCCATCGCCCCCAGCAGCGTGTTTTCTGTAAAATGACTGGGCGGTTTGGTCTTGCCTTCGCGCAGGGATGGCTCATGCGGCCCGGTTTCGCCTTTGGTAAAGACAGGCAGAGCCTGATCGTCGGCAGCGTCCTGGGACATTTTCTTTTTCGGGAAGAGGGCGGTCCAGCCGGGCTCGACGATCTGCGTTCCCTTGGCCTGAAATTTCACCGTGGCACTGATGCCGTCGACCGTGGTCACATTCTTGATGCAGACCGGATAGAAGGCGGCGATGAACTGGGTGGTAATCGCGTCGTAAACAAGCTGATCACTTGCGCTTAAGCTTCGCGGCCTGACGCCGGTGGGGATGATGGCATGATGGTCTGTCACTTTGGTGTCGTCGATGATCCGGGTGGTGAACGGGAGTTTGGCCAGGTTGAGCGGCGCGATCTGTTCGGCGCGGATGGCCTTGAGCTGGTCCAGGATCTTGGGAACGCGCGGCTTCAGATCTTTGCTAAGATAACGTGAATCGGTACGTGGATAGGTGACGAGCTTGGCCTCGTAGAGATTCTGGGTGGCGGCGAGGGTGGCGGCCGCCGAGAGGCCGTGCTGCTTGTTGACCTCGCGCTGCAGGGTGGTGAGATCGAAGAGCTGCGGCGGCTGTTCTTTGCTCTCTTTCCCGGCACTGCCGGTGATGGCAAAGGGCTGCCCGCTCATTTTTTCGAGCAGGGCCTGTGCCTTCTCCGGTTGTTCAAAGCGCTGGCCGGTGTATTTGAATATTACCTCGCGATAGCGAGTGGTGAGCTCCCAGAACGGCTGCGGCCGAAACTGGAGGATGGTGTCGTCACGTTCGACGATCATCGCCAGCACCGGCGTCTGCACCCGGCCGATACTCCAGAGGACGCGATCGCCGCCGCCGATCTGACCGTGGCGGACGGTGTAGCAGCGGGTGGCGTTGAGGCCGACAATCCAGTCGGACTCACTGCGGCAGCGGGCGGCGGCATAGAGCGCGTCGTAGTCGTGGCCGTCCTTGAGGTCCTTGAACGCTGCCTGAATGGCGTCAGGGGTCAGTGAGTTGAGCCAGAGGCGGCGGATGGGTTTGTCCTCGCAGTGGCACAGCGCCAGGATGTAACGAAAAATCAGCTCTCCTTCCCGGCCGGCATCAGTGGCGCAGACAATTTCCTCGGCCTGTTCGCACAATCCCTTGATAATCTGAAACTGTTCCACCCCACCGTGGTTTTTGATCAGGGTGAGTTTGAATTCGTTCGGCACGAAGGGGAGGGTGTCGAGCGACCAGCGCTTGAGCGCCGGATCATATTCGCCCGGTTCCTGAAGGGTCACCAGATGGCCGAAGGCCCAGGTGACCGCGCAACCACGTCCCTCAATGTACCCTTTCTTTTTGGCCGTAATATTGAGAACTTCTGCAATATCACGGGCCACGGACGGTTTTTCGGCAATAACAACTTTCATCGGACGATTTTCTCGCGATCTTTGATTACTTCAGTTACGAAGGAGCCCGCATGATGACTGACCAACCCCTCACTGATCAGCAAACCGGCCGCAGGGGTATTGGTAAAACAGTTACAGAAGGGCAGCACCATTTCGATGATTGGCATTTTAATGGAACGTAGTGTATTAAGAAGAGATAGTCCATGACAAATGGAGGTTTTGCTTTACCAGGGAACATTCATTTTGCAAGCCTGACTTGATCTCCTTATGCCGCTCTGGTTACTTCAATGACCATGTTATTTTTTTACAGCGGCTTAATTTGCAAAGATTCCTCGTGCTGCGGCGATGAATCTTAATCACCTTTGACTGACAAGAGAAACATGACCGATAATAAGATTATTGAATTAACCCCGTTTCGCGCTGATCTGACCCGTGCCCTGACCCGTCGGGGCGAGCGGATTCTGGCCGCGAGTGATATCGCCTCCGAGGTCGCAGCCCTCGAACCTTTAGAGGCCTACTATATCGTCAGGGAGATCGGCCTCGATCAGGCCCTGCCTATTCTTCTTGAGCTCAGTCCTGAACAATTGGAGGCCTGTGTCGATCTGGACTGCTGGAACCGTTACGACTTTGCCGTCGACAGTCTGGATGAATGGCTGACTGCCTTTGCGCTGGCCGGTCCCGAGACCCTGGCCAGGTCTTTTTCCTCCCTGGACTATGTGGTGCAGCTCCTCTTTCTGGCCCAGACCGTCACAGTCTATGATCCTGATACTGATCAGGTTCCTCCTGAGGACGAGGGGAAGGATACACCCCGCGCCCCGACCCCGGACGGCTTCTATCTCCTTGATGTGAAGACAGATCTGGCGTTGAAGATCCATCCCTTTACCTTGTTGGATGCCCTGTACCAATATGATCCTATAGCTGCCCATCGACTCCTGAGCGATGTCCGTGTCGATCTGCCGATGCAGATTGAAGAAGAGGCCTTGCGCTTCCGTAACGGCCGCATGCAGGATATTGGCTTTGTGCCTCCCGAGGAGGCCGCCGTTCTCTTCTCCCGGCCATCCATTCGTCAGCCCTTGCCCCGGCCTCAGAAGCCGATAGACAGCGCCCTCACTCGGCTGCCGTCGGTGTATGCCGGCCCCTTAAGCGCAACCACCCTGTTACAGCAGGCTCTGTCCCTGATCACTGACAAGGAGCGGTTGTCCAGCCTGGAGCAGGAAATTGTTTGGGCCATCAACAGCGCGATCATCGCCTATGGGGAGAAGACGCAGGATGTCAAACAGATAATAGATATTGCTGAACGGGTGCGAGACACCATTTCCTTAGGGATGGAATCATTGTTGGCAAAGCAAGAATCCACCAGCCCGCTGGATGGCGCAACAGCCGCAGCCAAAGCGGTCGACCTGCTGGAGGTCTGGTGCATAACCGATCTGTTCCGGCACGGCTTTGCCGCGACGCTTGGTCTTCAGCAGGAGGCACGCCAGGCCTTGTCCGAGCCCAGGTTTCGTGGCTGGTATGAGTTGGCGGAGGCGAACCAGTCGGATGATTCGACCGATCGATTGGAGCGTGCCTTTGTCGCTGCACTGCTCGGCCGTCATCCCTTGCGCAGCGGTTTTGATCCGGCGAAACCAGAAGATGTCAGGGCCTTTGCCTGTCTCGCCGATATCGATGCCGCCCATCTCCGTCTGAAACAGCTTGTTGCCCTGATCTGCCGGTAATCATGACCTTCGGCAACGGATACAATTGATTATTGAGCAATAAAGCAATAAAGCAATGAAGATACGCAAACTCACCCCGGATAATTATGCCAAGGTTTCCGCCTTGTTGCAGCAGGCGTTCCCCGGTAGCACCTATGAAGTGCAATTAGTTGAAAATCTGCACAAGAATGGCAAGACGGTGCATGAGTGGGTGTGTATTCATATCAATACGGTCATCGCCTATATTGCCTTTTCGAATGCCTATAACGGCCCTGCTGTCTGCGGCCTGCATCTGGCGCCGTTGGCGGTGAAGCCGGAGTTCCAAAAGCAGGGGATCGGTTCTGAGTTGCTGCGCTTTGCCTTGCGGCAGGATGTCATCAAGGACAACACCATCTTTGTTTTAGGTGCTCCCAGCTTTTATCAGAAGTTTGGATTTGCGCCTTGTGCTCAGCCTCTTTGTCCCTTTGATAAGAATAATGGTCATTTTTTGAGCCTCCGCAATAATCTTTCGGGCCAGTTCACGGTGGGGTATGAATCGGAGTTCCAGAGTGGGGCCAAGGGTAACTATGGTGGGAGCGGACCACGCGTATCACGTAACACTATACAGGGGAGAAAATGGCACAGATAGGCAGGATCAATAAGCTTACGGTGAAAAGCACACGAGACTACGGTGTTCACCTTGATGGTGGTGAGTCAGGGGATATTCTCCTGCCGGGCAGAGAGGTTCTCGGGATGTGTCAGGTCGGTGATGCGATTGAGGTCTTTGTGTATGTTGACCGGGAAGACCGTCTGCGGGCAACCACTCAATGGCCCAAGGTAACAGTTGGGCAGTTTGCCCGGTTGCCGGTGGTATCAAACTCCGATTCGGGTACCTATCTGGATTGGGGGCTGGAGCTGGATCTCTTCGTGCCCCAAAGTGAACAAAAGCAGAGGATGAGGGAGGGCCGATCGTATGTCGTCTTTGTCTTTCTTGATGTAAAGACCAACCGTATCACCGCCTCGTCGCGGCTCGATAAATTTCTTTCTCAACAGCCTCCAGACTATGAAGAGGGCGAAGAGGTAGATCTTATCATCTATGAGAAGACAGATCTGGGATACCGGGTTGTGGTGAATCTGGCCCACGAGGGCATGCTCTATGAAAACGAGGTATTTCAGAAGCTGACTCTTGGTCAGGAACTGAAAGGCTATATCAGGAAGATACGCGAAGACCTCAAGATTGACCTGCTCCTGCAGCGGCCCGGTTATCAGGGTGTCGATGCTGTTTCCCAGTCCATTCTTACGACTATAGAAGAGCATGGCGGCAGGATTACCGTTACGGATAAAAGCCAGCCGGAAGAGATCTACTCCCTGTTCGGGGTCAGTAAAAAAACCTTCAAAAAGGCGATAGGTGCCCTCTATAAAAAAAGGCTGATCCTGATCGACGCCAGTGGAATCGAGCTTATCAGGTGATGAGGAACTCCGGCCCAGGTCTTTTTTACTCTTCAGGTGAAAGGGGCAATTTGTCAGTTCGTGAAATTGTAACCGATTAAAGTCATGAGGAATAAATGAAATCATATCGTAAAGAATTGTGGTTCAATGTGCCAACTCGGCGAGCATTCATTAACATTACGTCTCAGGTTCAGGAGTGTTTACAAGAAAGCGGGATAGCCGAGGGGATTGTGCTTGTGAACGCCATGCATATCACCGCATCGGTCTTTATTAATGATGATGAATCCGGGTTGCATCATGATTATGAGATTTGGCTCGAAAAGCTGGCTCCTCACGAGCCTGTCAGTCAATACCGTCATAACGTCGGTGAAGATAACGCCGATGCCCATTTAAAGCGGCAGGTGATGGGACGAGAGGTTGTGGTTGCTGTTACCGATGGTCAGCTTGATTTAGGGACATGGGAACAGATTTTCTATGGTGAGTTTGATGGCGGGCGCAAGAAAAGGGTGTTAGTGAAAATAATTGGTGAGTAGTCTAAACAGATCGATGTCGGGTATCTCGCTGGTATACCTCAACTCCCGCAGCATTTCTTAAATTTCTTCCCGCTACCACAATGACAGGGATCGTTGCGGCCAATCTTTGGCCCTCTTCTTTCAACAGGAAGGGAGTCGTTCTTTATGTCGCCATCGACATACAACCATTGATCATTTTCTTTCACAAAACGACTGACTTCGTGAAGTTGGCAGACTTTTTTTCGGAAAAATGCGGCTGCCTGAAATTCGACAACACCTTCGCTGTCAGTCTCCAGCCCCTTTTCAGTGCGGATAATATTGAGGTCATGCCATTCAGGAATGGAGGCAGGGTCAATTGTGTCGGGTCTGGTCGAGGGGTGCCATGACTTGAGAAGGTACGCGATATCCCGGACTACATAGGCGGTATAGCGTGACCGCATCAAGGCCTCAGCAGTGCAGGCAAGACGATCACCGGAAAAAAATGGCTCGCAGCACTCAGCGTATGGTCTGCCAGAGTTGCACGGGCAGATAGAAGTATTGGTCATAAAGGGGTGGTTTTACTGATCGGCTACTGATCAACGCAAAAAGCACCTACCTCATAAAGAGCTAAGTGCTTGTATTTATTGGTGCGCCCGGCCCGATTCGAACGGGCGGCCTACGGATTAGAAGTCCGTTGGGTGTGTGCGGTAACTATATGTTTATGCAAAACATAATTAATAAATTAAACTGATTTGTTCCAATTTTGTTCCATTTCATTCGAAATGAAAATACCAAATCAAAACGGCTTGGCACTACTCACAACTTCAACAGCATTTTGAGATCGCTCTCACATACCTTTACATATACCAAAGCCATCTCGAATTGTAAGTCATTACCGTAATATTGTCTATCCCGCTCTCGATTTTCCAGACCGACCCTCCCTTCGTGATTCGTAGAAAGAAACAAGAATATTCTCTTGTTTCTTTACTATGTATCGTATGCTGGAGTGCAGTACCTGACCCTGGACGACGAATTGGTGCTGCAACCTCCCACTTATTTTCTACAGGTCCTCAATTCCCTGAATATAGGGAATTGAGGACCTGTTCATCATTCTTCTTTCGCATTTTTTTAGATTATCAACATATTTTCCCTTAAAACAGGGTAAATATGTTGATAATAATTCAATTTTAGGCCATATATAAAATAATACAATAATAATTCCCGCAATAAAGGGAGATTTATGCAGAATAGTCTCGCAGATATTATTTTATTTCATCGTAAACGAAGCGGCTTGACTCAGCAGGAGCTGGCTGAACTGGCCGGGGTCGGCAAGAACATGATCTATGAGCTTGAAAACGGTAAAATA
>JAUSAB010000114.1 GCA_030653035.1 Desulfocapsaceae bacterium
CAACATACAAAAGGCCGTAAATCACATCTGCCGGAGATCATAACAGCACCGTATGCGGCATCACACATATTTCAATGTTATAATTTTTTTGATAACGGCTTGAATGTATATCCACTCGATATTGTGAGGAAAAATCATGAATAAACATTGCCTTTTCTGTAAAATCATTGCCGGCGAGATCCCCGCAGATACACTCTATGAGGACGATGAATTCCTGGCCTTCCGGGACATCTCACCCCAGGCGCCTGTCCATTTTCTGGTCATCCCCAAAAAACACATTGCCGGCCCGGCATTCATGGAAGAAGAGGATGAACAGCTGATCGGCAAGATGATGCGCGTAGGCGCGCAACTGGCCAAAGATCTCGAGCTGGTTGACGGCTTCCGCATGGTATTCAACAATGGCGCCGCCGCCGGCCAGACCGTCTTTCACATCCATCTCCATGTCCTCGGCGGCCGCCAGATGCAATGGCCGCCCGGCTGATTTCAGAAAATTCAGAAAATCCACGGGGGCGTGCCAAGAGAAGAAGCTATTCGATCTCTGCGTCCCACTAATCCCGCTTCCCGTCAGAATTTCCTCCCCTATGCACTGGAGCCCGTTGATATGTACGACCGATGCCAACGGAGCCTTGATTTGTTGTGGTAATTTTTATTTTATAAATCCAAACCAAAGTCAATATCTTTTGGAAATATGTGGACTTTGGAAGAACCTCGATCAAGATCTTTAAAAAGATTTCATCTTTCTGTATAACACCTGAATTCGAGTGTTATGCAGAATTGGTAACTCACTTGTTGGTTTTATTTTTTAAATTTCACTCCACCAAAACACCAGAGGATAGGGCTAATGAGTATCATTCCCCCCACTATAAGCGGCGCACATAAAACAGCCGTAGTTGCTATTGCAGCATCTTTAATTGGAATTGCACTTATCGTAACACTGTTGTCTGTGGGTTTAATAGGAGAGGCGTCATTTTCTGCGCTTTTTACTGTCATGTTGTTAATTGGTTTGATCATAGCATTCTCCAATAGAGTTGAATCCATCAGTTTAAAAGAGCTAACTATAAACCTGGCTAAAGTGCAGGAAATACAGGAAGCTGTAATTGCCAAAGAAACCGAGCCCACAACACAGAGTCAGGGATATAGGCTTGAATCATTCGCTACTAACCTAAAAGTAGATTCTATTATTAAGGCCATAGGCTCCAGCTCTTATACATTTCGCAATATTGAAGGGATAATTAAGGACACAAATATGCCTTTAAATGAAGTAGAAAATTCACTTAATTGGCTTATCTCTAACAAACTTGCCATAGAAACCCCAGGTATTGGCGGTTTAGTGTATTCTCTCACACCAAAAGGGCGGAATTTGTTTTCAAACTTATTAACATAAACCAACCATACGCTAAAGACAGACCAGCGGAATCCGCCTCGATTTTCAAACCTCATTCGGTGGCCGCTGGCTGCTTAGCTTCACGTAGCTGTCTAATAAACAATTTCCAGATTCCTTATGCTTAAAGGAGAAATCCGTGCAATGTATCGCAAGTTACGAAATTGAATCTGACCTGTCTGTTGTCACAGATGCCATTCGTTTGAAGATACAACACCCAAATGGAAGATTTCAGGTGCGCATTAAGAACATAGTTCGCCAGGATTATTCATCACCCTTTCTAATATCCCTGCAGATTATTTTTGATTCACCAAATCTGAATGAAGCAAAAGCCCTTGCTGAAGACAACTTGGTTGAATGTCTCAATATGCTCGTATTAGTTACCGGTGCAGGCGTTAGACTTAATAGAATTAAGAATATTGTAGACTGCACTCCCACTTCAGGAATGAGGGATTGTCTTGTCTGGGACGAGTCGGTTGTACATGACGACCCTATACCGTTTCTAAATGAAAGCATCATGTCATCTATTGAACACTTACTACAATTCGAATTATCCCCGGCGGTGAAACGTGCATTAAAGTGGTATCGAATTGGAATTTACGAATCAATCCAAGAAGATCAATTTCAGTATTTCTGGTTTGCACTAGAAATACTTGCTGAGCATCAGAAGCCACCTGAAAAAGTAACGGACAAATGTCCTAAATGCAAATCGTCACTTTACTGTGAAACTTGCAGGACACATCCAACCCATAAGCCATACGCAAAGCAAGCTATTCAGGCATTGATTCAATCAGTCGTCAAGACTTTCGATGATGAAATCTTCATGGATTTAGATAAAACTAGGAACGCGCTAATGCATGGGGCAATCTTTAATGAGATTGAACACAAACTGTCCAAAACCAGTGAAGAAATAATTGACTTGTTGGGGAAAATATTGTTCAAGGCTTTTGTTAATCAATTTCCTTTAGAATTATTCGGAGAAAAAGTTCTTATGGGAAATCCAACAACCTATATCCATAGAACAATGACAGCAATTGCGTCCGTTCGCACCATTGTCCCGAATGGTGAGGACGGTGAGTTAGATCCAGATAAAATTGGTATCAAGATTTCAAAGGTGGCCGATGCACCACCCCAGAGTGGTCAACCCAGCGTGATTTTAATGACTCCTGATCAACATAAGCAGCTAGGGGTACTCGCACATGAGCAGGGTGATCACAGTGCGCTGTGCAAACGTGTTTATGAGAGGGTTGATATTGATAACGGTAAAGTTATTGCTTTCATTCTTTCAACGGACATGACAAAGATTCGGGATGCAATCAAGCACGGTGAAACTGGGGCTTGGCAAGACTTCTTTCGAGATATTGTAAACACAAATGTCTTGGAATATGAAAAAGAGGAGACAGAACAACCTGTCCTGCAAGGTAATTCGAAGTAAATGAAACATTGAGTCATCAACCATCGTCACGACCGGCCCAAAAGCAAGCCGGTCAGACGAAGCCCCGTTTTTCATAGTAAAGATCTCTCCTATCAATCATCCCAAATACAAGAAGCCAGGAGTTGTTGAATCCACCCTCATACAAACGCTTGCGTTGCTCCTGAGTACAAAGGTGGGGGAGAAGTGTTACCCCTCAGATTTTTCATTCACTCCCGTTTTTCTTTTCCTCCAGATCGTGCCAGCGATCATACAGTTGCGCCACCGTTGCCTGCGCCTCCTGCAACTCTTCCCAGCACTCATGCAGACGTGCAGGATCTGAGACCGTCTCCGGGGCATCCATAAGCGCCTGCAGCCGTTCCTGCTCTTCTTCGGCCTCCAGGATCTTTTCTTCTATCTG
The DNA here is from genome assembly GCA_030653035.1 of Desulfocapsaceae bacterium. Taxonomy (GTDB): domain Bacteria; phylum Desulfobacterota; class Desulfobulbia; order Desulfobulbales; family Desulfocapsaceae; genus UBA2270. Next base: position 3,214 of record JAUSAB010000114.1, read on the forward strand.
GTCATATTCGCGCTGATCAAGATAGGAAAGCTTGCCGCCCTTCTTCTTTTTTGCGGGGCTTGCGGCAACTTCCGGTATGACCAGGGCTGGTTCTTCATCCTTCTGGCCGCTCTCCTGCAAGGCGGCCAGCCACTGCTCATAATCGGCAAAATATTCCACCCCGCCACGCCCATCAAAACCAAGCACCCGGTCGCAGACGCGATCGAGAAGAAAACGATCATGGGTCACGAGCACCAGCGCCCCCGGAAATTCAAGAAGACTCTCTTCCAGCACGTCAAGAGAGGGGATATCCAGATCATTGGTGGGCTCATCAAGAAGCAGGATATCGGCTGGCTGCCGCATCAGCTCGGCAATCAAGATCCGGGCCTGCTCGCCGCCGGAGAGCTGCCCCACCGGCGTTTCCAGCTGCTCGGGCTGAAAGAGAAAACGTTTGGCCCACGAGATCACATGCATGGACTGCCCCTGACAGACGATGGCATCACCATCAGGGGCCAGGGCCCGCCGCAAGGTCACGGCCGGATTGATTCTTTCGCGCCGCTGATCAAAACTGACAATCCGCACCCCATCCGCCACTACGATCTCGCCACAATCCGGGACAGCCGTCCCATCTCCACCACCGGCGGCGGCCAGAAGCTGCATCAGCGTCGACTTGCCACAGCCATTTCGTCCCAGAAGGCCAAGCCTGGAGCCGGGCGAAAGGACCATGTCCAGCCCCGAAAACAGCAGCCTGCCGTCATAGCTCTTACCAATCCCATGGGCCTCAAGGAGCTTGCGGGTCTTTCTGCCGGTCGCATCAAATCCAATCTGGACACTGGACGTTGCCCGGTTGCGGGTCTTGACCTGCGCCAGTTCATCCTGCAGCCGATGCGCCTCATCAATACGATACCGAGCCTTGGTGGCCCGGGCCTTGGGGCCGCGTCGCAGCCATTCGGTCTCTCGCCGGACCTTGTTCGACAACCGCTCTTCCTGTTGCTGCTGCTGACCCAGGAAGAGTTCACGCTCTTCCAGAAATTTGGCATAGTCCCCCTGCACCTGAAAAGAACCATCTGGATACAGGGCCGACAACTCCACCACCCGGCGGACCGTATTCTCGAGAAAACGACGGTCATGGCTCACCAGCAGGACTGCGGACGGTCCATCAGGAGACGGGTTGCACAGCATCTTTTCCAGCCAGAGGATCCCCTCGATATCCAGATGATTGGTGGGCTCATCCATCACCAGGATATCAGGCCGCACCACCAAGGCACGGCAGATGGAAAGGCGTTTACGCCAACCGCCGGACAAGACGCGAACCGGGACCGCGGGATCAGGAAATTCGGCCCGGCTCAGAAGGGCATGGACCCGATTATACTGCTCGGTCTCATCAAGATCGAGGCCGGCAAGGGGTTGCTGCAGATTTTCGGCAACACTCTTCTCCTCGTCAAAGACATCCATTTGGGCCAGATAGGCCGTGCGCACATGTCGCTGCGCCACAATCTTGCCCTCATCAGCATCAATCTGATTGCAGATGATCTTGAGCAAGGTCGATTTACCGCTGCCATTTGGACCAATCAGACCAATCCGGTCCCCAGCGCTGATCGAAAGAAAAATATTTTTAAACAAGGTTTGAGCGCCAAAGGACTTGCTCAAAGACTGACAACTGAGAAGATGTGCCATAAAAAAAATGAGGGCTGATTCAGGCTGGTAAGCCCTGAATATTCTTGAATTTAAGAGATAGGGAAGCCATCAATAAAGGAACGAGGTGGCTTTTTTATTGATTATTGCGTAAGCCGCGGTTATAACAACTCTGATTATGTAGTAAAAATTGTAAGGAAAGAGAATCATTCTCGACAATTTCAATTTGCCGCCAACCTCTTTTATACAATCAATCCGGACAAACTGCAATGAGCGACCACATACATATCATGATTACCGGGGCCAAAGAAAAGGCCCGGACCATCCTTCTTTCCAGAAAAAAACTCAAGCTGGGTATTGCGCTCAGCGTTGGCCTTCTCTGTGCTACTGTTGTCGGCGCTATCGTTACCACACGTATGTTTGTGGAAAACAGCAACCTGAACGCACAGGTTGCCGCCATGAACCTCAAGCTGATTGAGAGCACCCAGGAAAGCCGGAATTACGCTGACCGGATCGATGACCTTCTTTCCATGAAGACATCGCAAACCGAAACCTTTGAGGCGGAAAAAGAGGCCCTGGTCAACAAAACCCTTGCTGAATTCAATGAACGGAATCAACTCATTGAAAACATCATCAAGAATCTGGGAATAAAAATAAAAAAACATAGCACCATAGCCAACAGCGGTGGACCATATATCCCTTCCTCTAAATCCCTCCAGGAAGACCTGCTGCTGCGGGCCGACAAAAATCTTGACATCCTGCGTCGCACCCCGCTCGGACGACCGCTTCCAGGCCAGATCAGCTCCCCCTTTGGTTACCGGGAAGACCCAATCAACAGAGACACAGGATTTCATTCCGGGGTTGACATGCAAGGCAAGCGCGGGGAAAAAGTTCTGGCCACAGCAGATGGCATAGTACTTCAGGCCAATAACAATGGAGATTATGGCCGTTTTGTTGAGATCAGCCATGGCAACGGTTTTACCACCAGCTTCTCCCATCTTCAGGAATATAAAGTAAAAGAAGGTGACAAGGTCAAACGGGGTCAGGTTATTGGATTGGTGGGCAGCAGTGGCCGCTCCACTGGTGTGCACCTGCATTATGAACTTTGTCAGAATGGAAACCCCATTAATCCTGTAACCTTTATGCAAACAGCAGATCTTTCTAAAAAGATCGCCATTGAAGAGATCAAGGCCGGGGCAACCAAAAAGATGATAGCGGTTGCATCTCTGGCAAAGAAGGCTCAGGAACACACTCTTACCAAAATTAGCGCCGTGGCTGTCAAAATCAGAAAGAACATTTAACCCTCGGCGGCCACCACCCACCACCCACGAACAAATTCGATTTTGTCAAAAACGAAGTCTGGGCTATCTGCAAAAGTTCAGACTTCGGCCTGAATATATTCTGTCCGCCACCTTACACGCTTAACACACCATGCCGATTAAAGATCGTCCGCCAGTGAATCTGCTTTCTTGTCCATCCTGCGGCAATAACGAAGATTTTATTGAAGTTGCTGAGAACGTCATTATCACGACTCAATATATTCAAAATCCTGATGGCAGCTTCACCCCTGAAAAAGATAATTCCCAGATCCTGGGGCCTGTCAGATTGATCTGCGGAGAATGTAGCGAAGATCTCACCGCCTTTCATCAACGATTCACAGAAATGCTCTTTTAATTCCAATTTGCATTCAAGCCGGCACCTTCGTCGGTCACACTTTCGCCGTCCTTGGCTCGTGCGACACTGAAGCGTCCATGCTTGGCGGCCGACTCCTCACCGTACTCCCGGTACTGCTTCGTCGCCGCTCGCTCGTCGATGGGTCTACGCCCACCCACTGCCCCTCGGTGTCTGCTTGAATGCTTTATCCTGAAAACGGCAGTTAGACACGGTTGTTTTGCAATAACTTACTGTATTGCTAAGCTTTTCCCTCACCCCGACCCTCTCCCAAAAGGAGAGGGAGTTTTTGGCCCTTCTCCCTGAGGGAGAAGGGGTGGGATGAGGGGGAGCTATATGTGTATTATGAGGCAACCGCCGTTTTTAGGTTTATGGAATATGACATCTCACTTTTCACTTCCTCTTTATTCTCCCCTATCTCTCTCACAATGAGGGGTAGCAACGCTGGGCGGCCCGTTGACAAGCATCTGGGCAATGGTCAATTTTATCCGGGGATAGAGGTACCTCTTGCCTCCCATCAATTCATTTTCAAGCATTGCCAGGTTGCGCAGCAAAGATGTCCGGTCCACGCGCGGGACCTCTGATTCATTGACAAATCTCTTCTTGACCAGCTCCTGACAACGAAAACAACCGGGGAAATCAAGCCGCTTGCCATCAGGTCGCTGCATAGTCGCCGGAACCCCGTGCGTCCGGCACACCATCAGGCGATGGGTATAGAGAATACAGCGGCCGTTTTCGTTCAAAGGACACATAACCTGTGGGCGTTCATTGCGGGCCAGGGCCTGTTCACAGGCTGTATTGTACAAGCGGCTGCGCTCAAGGATCTTTGCCTGTTGCGTTTCGGGAAGCTGGCGAAAACCCAGCCAGAGATAGCCCCATTCCACAAAAGTATGATGCTGGAAATAGGAGTCACAACAGTTATCAGGGCAACCGTCACAACTGAACTGCAACTGTGCCGCCACCTGATCATATCCCCTCTCCATCTCCTCATAGATCTGCCGCATCGAGCTGACCTGATCAAGACTCAGTTGCACCTCTTTCATCTCATTTTCCTTCTTCAAAACATTGAACCTGATAGGTCTCCACCTCAGGATGAGAATCCAGCCAGGCCGTATCTGCCAGGCCCGCCTTCCGACAAAGATGCCCTAAAAAATCCTCGGCCTGCGGCAGCTGCTCCCAGACCTGTGGTAAAAAAGTAGCGCTGCAGCGGCCCAACCTCAGGATGACCCCGTCAATACCGGGGCGTAATTTGGCAATGAGATCCCCACCATTCAGATAGGCCAAAGGGTGTGGCCGGGTCAGGATGGAGATGTCAATATGCACCCGGGCAAGCTCATCGACAGTAAGCTCCGGGAATCGATAATCATGAAAGGCGGCATTCAGGGAATTGCGGCGAATACCTTCAACTATTGAGCCCACAGGCTCGAGATTGCCGATGCACCCCCGCAACTGACCACCGATCCTCAAGGTCACAAAGGTTCCGCACTCGGCCTGTAGAGCCGGATCAGCAATAACGCCTTTCCCTTCCAGCTTCTGGCCCAGCTTCGTGGAAATAGTCTCCCGGGCCAATCGTAACAACAGGCCCCCCTGCTCTTTTGTTATACGATCTTGCATCATCCTTTCCCCCAGTCAACACCAAGCATTAGACAATTTATACCACTGCCGATTCCTAAGATAGCCCCCCTCTGACCCGGCCCAAAGACCTTCTGCTCGATAGCCATGGCCAGAGTAATGGGGGCCGAGACCGAACCCACATTGCCCAAGGTGGCCAGGGTCTCAAAATTCTTCTCCGGTTCCAGACCAAGGGAATCAAAGAGCAGTCTGGCATGGGCCGAACCGACCTGGTGACAGAAAAAGCAGTCAATATCTGCCGCCTGCCAACCGGGTTCTGCAGAAAAGGCCTGCCAGGTCATCAGCGCCGTCTCCACCCCTCGCTGCAACAGTTCTTCAGAAGCAGTGTTCATCAGGGTTGTCGCCATCCCTTGCTGACTCCCCTGACAAAGGTTGGAATGCTTCGTCTTGGCCCGCCAGGCACCATGGATCAGACGGGGCTGATCCATATTTTTTTCTGCCCGACACATGTACAGGGCCACCGAACCAGAACCAATAGTCAGGGATGCGAAGGCGGATTTAATCGACTTGCGGGTTAATGCCGTATCAGCCAAGAGGGCCGCTATGGTTGAATCCACCAACTCTTCTGCGGTTTCTCCGGCCACCAGCAACCCATTCTGCACCTGGCCAAGTTCGATCATGTTGGCCAGCATCACCATGCCATCGAGAAACCCAAGGCAGGCATTGGACAGATCAAACAACAGACAATTTGCAGACAAGCCAAGACTGTTATGGACAAAAGAGGCCGTCGCCGGCTCCATCATATCTCTTGAGACCGAGGTGAAGATCAGACACTCGATCTGCTCAGGGGCAAGACCCGCTCGCTCTAAAACCTGATGCCCGGCCAGGGCCGCGCCCTCGCTCGGTCTGGTCCCAGGATCCCAGAAGCGTCTCTCCCGGATCCCGCTCATCATCTCCAGTCTACCGAAAGGCAATTTAAGCCGCTCATAGAGCGGCGCCAGTAGCTGTTCCAACTCTTCCGAGCTGACTGTTCTCGGCGGCAAGACATAAGCAAAGGTGTGAAGACAAACGTGTGCATAGCGCATGGTAAAATCCTATTGTCTGGTCTTGGTCTTGGTGACTCTTGCTGCCATCCTGCCAACAAGAAAGGCGCCAGGCTTTTTGAACATAAATATTTCCTGAAAAGTTAAGGGCGCTCTTAATTGATTTGCCAAACGAACCTCTCAGACAGTATAAAGAGGAGTTATCATGCAAACAACCCTTTTGTCTCTATCATTTCCGGATATTTCAGAATAACGCAGAATGATTATAGATTTTCACACCCATGCCTTCCCGGATCCCGTGGCCGCCAAGGCCATTCCCGCCCTGGCCAAAGAAGGCAATATCAAGGCCCATACCCAAGGAACAGTCGAATCACTGCTAGCCTCCATGGACCGGGCCGGAATCCATACCAGCGTTGTCTGTTCCATCGCCACCCGCCCTGCCCAATTTGAACCTATTCTTGCCTGGTCTAAAACCATTCAATCCACGCGTCTTGTCGCTCTACCATCCATCCATCCGGCCGATACAGATGGGGTGGCCAAGGTCTTCCAGCTCAAAAGTGAAGGCTTTGCAGGCATCAAAATGCACCCCTATTATCAGGATTTTTTTCTCGATGATGAGCGGCTGAGCCCACTCTATGCGGCGTTGAGCGAGACAGGGATGTTTCTGGTCGTTCATTGTGGATACGACATCGCCTTTCCCCGAATACGACGGGCCGATCCGGCCCAGATCCTGACCGTACAAAAAAGATTCCCGGATCTCAAGCTGATCACCACCCATTTGGGCGGCTGGGAGATCTGGGAGGAAGTGGAAGAAATACTTATCGGCAAAGAGATCTTCATGGAAATTTCCTTTGCACTTGCCTATCTTTCCCCTGAACAGGCAACAAGAATGCTCAATGCACACCCTGCCGACTATCTCCTCTTTGGCAGTGACTCCCCTTGGGATAATCAATTAGAGGCCATACAACGACTCAAGAAATTGAACCTCAATCAAGAACGCCTCAACCGCATTCTTGGACAAAATGGCGAGAGGCTCCTCCAATGATCGATACACCCGATATCAGCACCCGAAAATGTGACTCCTGCGGCATATCCATTAAAGAAGGGGAACTCTTCTATCACTGCCGTACCGAAATTATTGCCGGCCATGACCAGACCCGAGCAGATCTCAAATATCCTGACCGGATCATCGCTCAGGCCCTGGCAGAACTTGCAGATAAAGAGGAGCAGGAACTCCTTGATGACATCTACCAGGAAATCATTCTCCAACTCTGCCCGGAATGTCGCACAACCTTGCTCCAGCGGATCCACAGCATGATCAACAGTTGCCACACCTGCACCAAATGCCAGCCGCAGCCGAAAAAGGAAAAAAAGGGGAAGCTGTTACAATTTTCCAGCAAGAAGGACCCTGACGCGAGCTGAGTTTCAGCAAACGGGCAAGACATGTCATTGCTGGTCTTGCCAAGAAACGCAGCGGTAAGACCAGCAACACTGAATTACGAAGTCATGGAAGGCCGCATGAAAAAGCAGGATTACAGAATCGCCCCTCACAAATTACCAGATTAATCAAAGGCTTCCTTCGTCTTCCATTTTTTCCAAACCTTCCCTACAAGATCTATTCCCGGGGCAAGGGTCTTCTTACCGGGCCGCCATCCAGAAGGTGTGGCCGCAGTGCCTTTGCTCTCCCGCACCAACTGAAAGGCCTGAACCTGCCGGAAGGTTTCATTCACATTGCGCCCGACAGGTGGTGTCAACACCTCATACCCCCGAACAACACCATCTGGATCGATAATAAAACGCCCGCGGGCTTCAACTCCGGCATTTTCATCATAAACACCATACACCGTTCCTACCTTCCCGCCTCCGTCTGAAAGCATGGGATAGGGTATTCCACCTTTACCATATCTTCAAGTTCATTATCATTCCACATCTTGTGAACAAACATGGAATCAATCGACATAGAAAGGACCTCAACACCCAGTTTTTGAAATTCTGCATATTTTTCAGCAACTGCTGAAATTTCAGTTGCTCAGACAAAGGTGAAATCACCCGGATAAAAACAGAGCAGCACCCACTTCCCCAGATAATCAGAGAGTTTTACATTCACAAAAGCCCCCTGATGATAACCGGGAGCGATAAAATCAGGAGCCTTTTATCCTACCTTGATCATGGGCTGTTCCTCCTTGAAAGTTCCTTGTGATTGACTGATTTCATTGTTCTTTTCTTCACCACCTACTGGACCACCGGTTGGCCTGGCGCATCCAACGGCTGCATCTTCTGCCATAAACACCTCTTGTCTTAATGGATGAAAAACATAATGCGGCCAATCCATATCTCTTTGTGTATTTGTTCATTATAAACGGCAAATATTACATTGTCTAACATACAACAACAAATCCTAACAAACCTCAATCTCTCCGGGCTGACCACCTTTTTTTCTCCTAAATCTGGTATCATGCGCAAAAGCAGCCATTGGTTCCGGGTAATCAACAAGATAATGCAGCCCGCGCGATTCTTTCCTGGTCAACGCCGACTGGATAATTAACAAAGAGACCAGGGCAATATTCCGCAATTCAATCATATTGGGGGTAACAAAATAATCCCTGTAATGTTGCTCTATCTCTTGAAAAATCCCCTCCATGTGCTTTTGTGCCAGTTGCAGCCTCTTGACCGTCCTCACGATCCCCACATAATTCCACATAATACGCCTGAGGAGATCCCAATTATGATGAATCAGGATCTCCTCATTCAATGGTTTGGCCTCGCCCGCCTTCCATGGTTCTATTGGCGGGAAGACTCGTTGCGACAGGGTCCCCCAGTGCTCAGCACAATATTGAGCAGCCCGTTCCGCAAAAACCACGGCTTCAAGCAATGAATTGCTGGCAAGTCGATTGCCGCCATGTAATCCAGTACACGCAGTCTCCCCAAGGGCCAACAGGCCATCAAGAGAGGTCCTGCCCCAGGTATCCGTCTGCACCCCGCCACACATATAATGGGCCGCCGGAACTACCGGAATACGTTCATTTGTAATATCAATACCATACTCCAGACATCGTCCATAAATTGTCGGAAAACGCTTTTTTACGAACTCCTTGTCTTTGTGGGTAATATCAAGAAAAACACAATCAGCCCCGCTCTCTTTCATCTCTTGATCGATTGCCCTGGCAACGGTATCCCTGGTGGCCAGCTCCTTACGACTGTCATACTTCTCCATAAATGACCGGCCGTGCTGATCCACAAGGATAGCGCCTTCGCCCCGCACCGCCTCGGAAATCAAAAAGTTCTTGGCTTTGGGATGATAAAGGCATGTAGGATGAAACTGGACAAACTCCATGTTGGCCATAACCGCCCCGGCCCTGAATGCCATGGCCAATCCATCTCCGGTCGCAATATCAGGATTGCTGGTGTACAGATAAACCTTGCCGGTTCCCCCGGTGCAAAGGGTGGTCACTTTGGCCTTATAGACCTCAACCGTCCTCTCACCACTGAGGACATAGGCACCGGCGCAATAACGAGCTGATCCTCCCTTCTCGCTCCGCTCATCCGCCACCATGAGAAGATCTATCGCCCGGTGATTTTCCAGGATCTGGATCCTGGGGTTCTGTTTCACCTTCTCGAGCAGGGCGCGCTCAATCTCCTTACCGGTAAAATCATGGGCATGGGCAACTCGCCGCCGAGAATGACCACCCTCTTGACCTAAATTCAACCCCGATGAATCCTGAGCATCTTTGACAAAATCAACTCCCAGGGCTATTAAATCCCGCACCCTTTCCGGCCCATTTTCCACAACCAGCGCGACGACATCCTCATGGCACAAGCCGGCCCCGCTTGCAAGTGTATCCTGAATATGATTTATTGTTGCATCATTTCCCGATAAAACAGCCGCTATCCCCCCTTGCGCCAGGTTCGTCGCCGTATCAACCTCATTTTTTTTGGTTATGATAATGACGGAACCCAACTGAGCCACACGGATGGCAAAAGAGAGCCCGGCAATTCCACTTCCGATAATCAAAAAATCACATTCCATCCCTACAACCATGGCCCCTCTTGTTTCACGTCGGCAATAAGTTTCAAGATCTGGTAACTTGTTCGATGGTTACGCTGAAAGCTGAAGACCGAAGCATATCAAAAGTTCCGGCATTTTTTATGATCATGCATTATTCGTCCCTAAAAACCTTCAACCTACCCACCTAAATAAAAAATCCGGCCATGAAGCAACGCTTCATGGCCGGATGACGGGCCAAAAAATATTTAATGACCAGCTTTCGCCATGGCCTCCATGGCTCTGGCTGGATCCTTCTCCACTTTCGCTAAGATTTCAGTCACTTTGCTCTCAGGCAGCCACTCAACCTTGCCGGTACCCACATCATACATCGCCCCGACCACTTTGGCTTTGCCACTTTTCACCTGTTCACGGACTGCTGGACTCTTCATGAACAGATCATCGATTCCCTGCCAGATATTTTCTTCAATGGCATACGGAATAACATCCTTACCATGCTTGTCCGGATGAGCTGCCATGCTCTTCTTGACCGCTGGTCCGATATTGTCTACCAGGGGCGGGATATTGACCTCAAGGGCATGGCCATGACCTTCAACCTCGTTGGTAACCGCCGTAACCGCTCCACACTGAGTATGTCCCAACACCACCAGAACCGGAGTATTGACATGGAGCAGCCCGTACTCAATGGAGCCGGCCTCATCCACATCCACTACATTACCGGCCACCCTGACCACGAAGATATCCATAACCCCGGCGTCAAATATCCGCTCCACAGGAACCCGGGAATCTGAACAGGATATGACCGTAGCATAGGCGTAATCGCCCTGATTTTCTTTGCCCGCCTGGATAATGCGCTTTGTGTCGCTATTCGGATGAATAGATTTATTCGCCACAAAACGACTATTTCCCTCCTGCATCATTTTCACTATCGCATCCGGCGCGGGCTTCTGGGCACTACTGCTAGCATGGGTTGAAACCACCGGGGCTGCCAGAAGGCAACACGCGAAAGCAAAGGTCCTGATCATTTTTTTCATTTAATACTCCCCCTTTTGTTGATGTGAATACCAAAAAACTTCCTTAGCCTAAAAAATATCTGCAACCCACTTTCTTCTTTTCCAGATGGCTTGTCAAGTCTCAAAATCGTTACCCAAAGCAATCAGCGATTTCGGCCAGCACATGGGCCTCACCCGGTCGCAGGACAACGGGCGCCTGAGGGGCAATGGCGGCCTCCACGCAGACCATCTCCCGGTACTCCTCGCCGCTCATATCGGCCATGGCGGCCGCCTTGATCGGGCCAGGGTTCCAGACCACCGTGGCAGTAGAGCCCTGCTGACGGATCAAGATGTCTCGGCCGGTTTCGGGACTTTCGACCCGGCAGGCGGCATCGGAGAGCAGATAGATGCGATCCGTTTCCTGCTCAAAGGTCAGTATCCCTGATTGCATTTTACGGACATCGCCTTCCACCTTATCCAGATAATCCGCACTTTCAAAGCCATGAATACGGCAGGTATGCCAGTCAGCAATCCGGAAATAACTGTGCAGGGCACAGCTTATGCTCACGGGTGATGTATCACAGTTTTCCATGGTCAAAAACAGGCACAGGCCGGCGCCAAAGATAATGGTCAGGGTCAGCTGAAAGGGGTGGGGCCAAAGGGCATAGGTCTGTGAGCTATCATTGAGCCCCAAAGTCAGGACGGTTTCACCGTTGATATTGTAATCGGCGGCAACCAGCTGCCACAAGGCTGTCCGGGCAAAGCCATGGGCCGGTTTTCCCCGATCGGTTGGATGGTTGCCGAACCAGGGCCAGCAAACGGGAATCCCGCCGCGAATGGCCCGTCCCGGCTGATACAGGCTGGCACTGCTTGTCCATAAGAGTGGCGCCTGTCCCGTCGGCTGATATTCGGTGACATGGCCGCCCTGGAGATAGACCCGGCCCTGACATAAATCGCTGGTAATCTCTGCGGCTATCAGGCCAAAGGAGTTGATGGTAAAAACCACCCGACCCGGCCGACCAAACTGCTCATTTAAAGAGCCAAGTGTTTGCGGTAATTGCAACATATCCTGAACAAGCTCACCCGTTATTTCTGGCGGCAGTGACAGTTGTTGCTGCCAGTTCGGTAATCGCCAGCCAATTCTGCGCCGCAATCAGATCAGAAGGGACAATCCAGGAGCCACCGACGCAGGCCACGTTCTTCAGGGCCAGATAGTCGCGGTAATTGGCAGCGGAGATGCCGCCGGTGGGACAGAAGGTGACTTGGGGGAAAGGCCCGGCGATAGCCTTGAGCATCTCGATGCCGCCGGCCGCCTCAGCCGGAAAAAACTTGAACTCATGATAACCCTTGTCAAGCCCAAGCATCAGCTCGGATATGGTGGCAATCCCCGGAATCAGGGCAATGGGCCCCTGCAGGGCGGCATCGAGCAGCGCCGGGGTCAGGCCGGGACTGATGGCAAAGACCGCCCCGGCCGCTGTGACCGCCGCCAGATCCTGACCATTGACCACGGTTCCCGCCCCGGTAATGGCCTCCGGCACCTCACGGGCAATGGCCCGGATGGCATCCATGGCCACCGGCGTGCGCAGGACAATCTCCAGCATCCTGACCCCGCCCGCCACCAAGGCTCGAGCCAGAGGCACGGCATGCGCCAGCTCATGAATCACCATCACCGGCACCACCGGCCCGGCCTGCAGGATCTCCAGTGCCGGAATCTTCCACTGTGTCTGTATCATAATCTTCCTCACATCAGATTGACTTATCATGCAATTTGTCCTATAGTACAGCTAGCTGTACATGTACCCCAAAGGAGAAACTTTATGAATGCTATTACCTACACCTCAGCGCGCAGTAATCTTGCCCAAACCATGGCCAAGGTCTGTGACGACCATGCCCCGGTCATCATCACCCGCAAGGCCGCCAAACCCGTTATCATGATGTCTCTTGATGATTATGAAGCGCTCGAAGAGACCGCCTACCTCCTGAGAAGTCCTGAAAATGCCCGCCGACTCCTTGAATCCATTGCCGAACTGGCAACAGGCAAGGGAACAGAGCGGGAGCTTGTGGATTGAAGCTTATCTTTTCCCCACATTCCTGGGATGACTATCTTTATTGGCAAAGAACCGATAAAAAGATCACCACCCGAATCAACACCCTGATTCGCGACATTCAGCGCCTGCCCTGCGAGGGCATCGGCAAACCGGAACCCCTCAAACACAGCCTCGCCGGGTACTGGTCACGCCGCATCACCGACGAACACCGCATCGTCTATAAGGTTGAGAATGATGCCATCCTTATTGCCCAACTCCGTTATCATTACTGATTTTTCAAATGTAATATTGATTAGATGCCTCCTTTCCGAAGAACATGACTTGCCTCCTGAACAACTGAGACTTCATTCCACGGAACCGCAGTAAACGGCATCTGTCCATCACATCGCAATGAAACTTTCTGCAATTCATGGTTTGTATCAGATGCCACACCTATCCACCATTGTACACCACCATACATAAAGCCGTAACATCGTCTTCCACCAAATTTATTTGCTTGCGCTTTACTTACCATCTGCACCACACGTTTCGTCTTATGGTGAATCACCGCATAACCAAAGATTGGGTATAACTCAACGGGTCCAGCATCCTGTTCCCAAAGCATTCGTCGAAGCCGCTCCTCATGTGGACCAAGCGAGACTTGAGCAAAAGTCGGAAGCGAGCTAACGCCTGCACGAAAAAGCACGCTAAGATGAAAAAGCTTGAAGCTCTTGTAATCGACATGAATCCAATAGACATCCTCTGCCTCCCATGGATCAAGTAATGGACAGTTCTCAACCCATGCACGTCGAAAAGGTTTTTCGAAACACTCATTGAAGTGCTGCTCGCAGTCATCACAAAACAGGTATTCACGAAGACCCTTCTGCTGAACCTCGCAGCCTTTCGAACCACGACCGTGAATACCCATTAACTGATGCTTATTGTTGTACAATTCACCATACAGGAATTCCGGGACAATGTGCGAATTCCGTAACACTCGATCTTTTTGACAAAGGCGACAATAAGACATTACACACCTAATAACATAATAGTCTCCACCTACCCACTCACTCTTCCTCGCCATAAGTAAAAATCGAACTCGCCCCTTCCTCCGCCCCGGCCAGGTTTTTCCGCAAGGGGGCAAATATCTGCCGCCCGAGGCCGGAGCGTACCTCCTTGAGATCGGGGCGGGTCAGGGGGCGGGTGGCCAGTTCTTCGTCGCTGACGTGGAGGTGCAGGGTGCCGCTGCCGCTGAGGGTGATGAGATCGCCGTTCTGCACCTTGGCCAGCATGCCTCCGGCCAGGGCCTCGGGGGTGAGGTGGATGGCGAAGGGCACCTTGCCGGAGGCGCCCGAAAGCCTGCCGTCAGTGACCAGCCCCACCTGAAAGCCGCGATCCATGATGATAGAGAGGTAGGTGATCAGCTTGTGCAGCTCGGGCATGCCGTTGGCCCGCGGCCCCTGAAAGCGCACGACTGCGATCAGGTCACGATCCATCTCCCCGGCCTGAAAGGCCGCCGCCATCTCGTCCTGGGAATGAAAGACCATGGCCGGGGCGGTAATGGTTGTCTCAACCCCCTGGGTCAGGGCCGAGACCTTGATGATGGCCCGGCCCAGATTTCCGGTGAGCAGCCTGATCCCACCGGTGGCGGCAAAGGGCCGGGTGATGGAGGACAGGGTCTCGGGGTCGGAAGAATCCCCGGCCATCTGCTCCCAGACCAGCGCCCCATCATGTTCCTCGTGGATGTGGGTGTAACGCGCAAGGCCCGGTCCGGCCACGGTCTGCACCTCTTCGTGCAGATAGCCGCCAGCCAGCAGCTCCTTGATAAAAACCGCCATGCCCCCGGCCCGCTGGAAGGTGTTGATGTCGCCTGCGCCGTTGGGATAGATGCGCACAATCAGCGGCACCGCATCGGAGAGCTCGGAGAAATCGTCCCAGGTGATGCGGATACCGGCGGCGCGGGCGATGGCCACCAGGTGCATGGTCTCGTTGGTGGAGCCACCGGAGGCCAATAGGCCGACCATGGCGTTGACCACCGACTTCTCACTGATGACCTGGCCGATGGGGGTGTGCTCTTTCTCCAGTAGGGCCAGCTCCGTGACCCGCCGGGCCGCAGCCTGGGTCAGCAGGTCGCGCAGGGGGGTCATGGCATTGACAAAGGAGGAGCCGGGCAGGTGCAGCCCCAGCATCTCGGCCATGAGCTGATTGGAGTTGGCAGTCCCGTAAAAGGTGCAGGTGCCGGGGCTGTGGTAGGCGTGGCTCTCATAGTCCAGCATCTTATCGCGGCTGATTTCACCCTGGATAAAGCGCTCTCGGGCCCGGGCCTTGTCCCGGTTGGCAATCCCGGACACCATAGGGCCGGAAGGCACCAGGAGCATGGGCAGATGACCGTACTGCAGGGCACCCATGAGCAAACCGGGCAGGATCTTGTCACAGACCCCGAGCAGCAGAGCGCCGTCAAAGACATTGTGCGACAAGGCTATGACCGTGGCCATGGCAATGACATCGCGGCTGATCAGGCTCAGATCCATACCCGGCTCACCCTGGGTGACGCCGTCGCACATGGCCGGAACGCCGCCCGCCACCTGACAGATGCCGCCCGCCTCCACCACCGCCTTCTTGATCAGGGCCGGGTATTCGCCATAGGGGTTGTGGGCGGAGACCAGATCATTATAGGCGGTGATGATGCCGATATTGGGCATCCGGTCATCGCGGATGATCATGCAGGCACCGCCCGAGCAGCTGGCCACATGGGCCAGATTACTGCACGGCAAATGATGACGGAAGGGGATGTCGCTGCGGGCCTCATCCAACCGCTCCAGATAGCTGGAACGATGGGCCTTACTGCGCTCGATGATCCGGCTGGTTATGTTCTGTACCACTTTGTTCATGGGGAAACTCCTTGAAAAGGGCAGGTTGAAGGCTGAAGGCTACAGAAAAAAGACAGTAAAATCAGTCACTTCAGTCTTCGGCCTTCAACCTCTTTACGGCGACCAATAGACGGCCAGGGGCGTTGTCTGCTGGCGCAGGATGTAACGGATGGGCATCTCGGCGGCGTCACCGACCTCCTGCGCCCGCGCCAGCACCTTTTTCTTCTCTGGCCCTTGCAGGTGGAGAATGAGCTGGCGGCTGTTGAGGATGGCGGGCAGGGTCAGGGTCATCCGCTCGTGGGGTGCGGCGGGCGGGTGGATGGCCATGCAGACCCGCCCGGAATGCGGGTCAGTCGCCGCCGCCAGATTGGCCGCGCCGGGAAAGAGCGAGGCGGTGTGGCCGTCATTACCCATCCCCAGGATCAGGCAGTCCCAGAGACGGGGCAGCGTCTGCAACCGGGCCGCACAGTCCGCTTCTCCGGCAAGGGCGGTGGCCGCTTCGTTCTTCATCCCGACAAACCGGGCCGCTGCCGCCTTTTTTTGCAGGAGATGGCGGCGCACCAGGTTTTCGTTGGAATCAGGGCTTCCCGTATCGACCCAGCGTTCATCCACCAGCGCAACCGTCACCGTGTCCCACGCCAGCTCCATTTCCGCCAGCCGGGCAAAGAGCGGGATCGGGGTGCTGCCGCCGGACACGGCCAGGGTCGCCTGGCCTCGCTCAGTCACTCCCTCTGTCAACAACTCTCCAACCCGTTTTGCCAGCGCCGCCACCACCTGGTCGGCGGCAGGAAACTCCAGCCACTCATTCACTCCCATCTCTCCTACTCCTCCCACTCCCGGCCATCCCGGGCGAGCAGGGCCACCGAGGCCACCGGGCCCCAGGAGCCGGCAGGATAACTCCGCGGCGGCTCACTGACACTATCCCAGGCCTCGTGAATAGAGTCAATCCAAGCCCAGGAGCTCTCAACCTCGTCGCGCCGGATAAAAAGCGACTGGTTGCCGATCATCACCTCAAGAATCAGGCGCTCATAGGCATCGGCAATATGTTCGGTAGAAAAAGTATCGGAAAAACTCAGGTTGAGCAGGGTCTTCTGCAGCTTGATCCCCTTGCCGATACCCGGCACCTTGTTGAGCATCTCGATCTCCACCCCCTCATCGGGCTGAAGCCGGATCACCAGCTTGTTGGGCGGCAGCTCCTTGTAGCTGTCCTTGAAGATATTATGGGGCAGCTGCTTGAAGAAGATCACGACCTCGGAACGCTTGGTGGTCATCCGTTTGCCGGTGCGCAGATAAAAAGGGACACCCGCCCAGCGCCAGTTGTCGATATCCACCTTGATGGCAACAAAGGTCTCGGTAGCAGATTTGGGATTACCGCCCTCCTCCTGGAGATACCCAGGCACCGGTTTCCCTTGAATAAACCCGGCGGCATACTGGCCGCGCACAGTCTTCTCGTCCACATTGTCGGCGGTGATGGAGCGCAAGGCCTTGAGCACCTTGAGCTTCTCGTTGCGGATGGAATCCCCATCCATGTTCGCCGGCGGCTCCATCGCCACCAGGGTAAGGATCTGCATCAGATGGTTCTGCACCATGTCGCGCAACTGGCCGGACTGGTCGAAATAGCCCCACCGCCCTTCAATGCCCACCTCTTCGGCCACGGTGATCTGGACATGATCGATGGTATCGTGATCCCAGTTGGTGGTAAAGATGGAGTTGGCAAAGCGCAGGGCCAGCAGATTCATGACCGTTTCCTTGCCGAGATAGTGATCAATGCGATAGACCTGACTTTCAGTAAAAACCCTGGCCACCACATCGTTGATCTCACGCGAGGAAGCCAGATCCCGACCAATGGGTTTTTCCAGCACCACCCGGGTCTCCGGGGTGATCATCCCGGCCTGATCCAGCCCCCGGCAGATATCTTCAAAGAGGCTGGGGGCCACGGAGAAATAATTGACCAGCACCCGCTGACTCTGATCGGTCACCGCCAGCAGTTTTTTATAGTCATCGGGGCGATCAATATGGATCAGGACATAGTGCAGGCGGGCCAGCAGACGCGCGGCTACCTCTTCATCAAGGCCCCCTTTGACAAAGGTTGCGAGCGCCTCCCGCATCTTGATGGCAAACTCCTCCTGACTGAGCTCATGGCGGGCGACACCCAGTATCCGGGTCTCGGGATGGAGCAGTCCCTCCTTGTCCAACTGGTAGAGAGAAGGGAGAAGCTTGCGGCGGGACAGATCGCCAAGCACCCCGAATATGGCAAAATCACAGGCCTTATTGTTATTTCCCAACATAATGCAACCTCCCGTCATTCGATTTAATCACAGCGCAGCAAGACACTTAATCCTATCAGCGCTGCCCCCTGAATGCAAATCCTGACGCCATTATTACGTCAGGACGTCTTTACTCCCGGCAGACAATTCAGTATAGTGTTTCTCAGCAAGCCAGGAGGGCTTATATTCATGAAAGTACTGAAACACCTTTTCGACAACAACAAGAGCTGGGCCGCCACCATTAAAGAGGAAGACCCAGAGTTCTTCACCAAGCTTGCCAATCAGCAGCGGCCGGAATACCTGTGGATCGGCTGTGCCGACAGCCGAGTGCCGGCCAACGAGATCGTCAACATGCTGCCCGGCGAGATCTTTGTGCACCGCAATATCGCCAATGTGGTAGTGCATACCGACCTCAACTGCCTGTCGGTAATCCAGTACGCAGTGGACGTCCTCAAGGTCCGGCACATCATCGTCTGTGGCCACTATGACTGCGGCGGCATCAATGCCGCCATGGAAAACTGCGAGCACGGCCTCATCGATAACTGGCTCCGCCATATCAAGGATGTGTATCGCTTTCACAAGAAACAGATTGATGCCCTTGATCACGAAAAAGACAAACTCGATCTGCTGTGCGAGCTCAATGTCATTGAACAGGTGGCCAATGTCTGCCATACCACCATTGTCCAGAACGCCTGGGCCAATGGCCAGGAACTGGCCGTCCATGGCTGGATCTACCGGGTCAGCGACGGTATCCTCAAGGATCTCAACGTCTGCACCACCGGCATCCATGAGATCCCCGAGATTCAACGGATTGTCTGATTCGCTCCCCAGAATATCCCTCTCCCGTTTTTTCTTCCAGACCAGCCTGATCGTCTAACAGAGAGTTTGTAAACAAGAGCCACCTGATTCACTCATCATCACCGGATGCTGGATGATTTCTTCCAGGGTGACAACCTGATAACGATCCTTTAACGCGGCAAAAAGACGATCAAGTTCCTGTTGCCAGTAGTCAGAGAGCCCCTGCTGTTGCGGGAGGAGATCATGAAGCATGATGATATCCCCTGATTGCAGCCGCTGGAGGATCTTTCCGGCCAGATTACTGACATTGCGGTTCCCACCGTCAAAGGCCCGGCAGCTGTAAGTGATGGTAAGAAGGTTTTCCCTGGCCAGCACCTGTTTCAGCCGGGGGTTGGTGATCCCTGCAGGGGGCCGGAAAAGCAAGGGGGTTACCCCTGATTTTTTCAAGATCTCCTGCGTCATCTGAATATCTTGCTCAAGGGTCTTGGGCGTCCGCAGCATGAGAAAAGGATCATGTCGCCAGGAATGGTTGCCGATGGTATGGCCTTGGGCCAGGATCGCCGCGATCAGCTCCGGATGTTTTGCTGCCTGCCGGCCCACCACAAAAAAAGTGGCCACCAGTTGATGGCGGGCCAGAAGATCAAGGAGGATTGGGGTGGATGATGGCCAGGGACCGTCATCAAAGGTCAGGGCAACATGATTATTGACAGGATGGCCCCGGCTGATCACCGGCAGGAAAAATCCATAGCCGGCAAGAAAAGGGGCGACCAGACATGACAGAAGGAAAAGCGACAGAGGTAACAGGGCCAGGATCGGGCTGAACAAAGACAGGAGGAGGGCAAGCAGCAGGGCGCCCCCCCCGCTTATTTCGGCCGGGGACGGCTTACAGACGCGGGACAACACCAGCTGCCTCTTTTGTGGCCTGTCCGACCAACCACGCCAGTTCCGGATTAGCGGTGACCTCATTGACGATCACCGTAAAGCCGGACTCGGCAAGAAGCTCGGCTACTCTGTCAGCCGACCGATACCAGGCCTCGTAGCCCGCCATCCGGATGCGGGCCTGCTCCAGCCGCCAGGACCATGATAGCCGGCCCGAAGCCTGTATCGT
This sequence comes from Desulfocapsaceae bacterium, assembly GCA_030653035.1. Lineage (GTDB taxonomy): Bacteria > Desulfobacterota > Desulfobulbia > Desulfobulbales > Desulfocapsaceae > UBA2270. The sequence goes on from JAUSAB010000114.1 coordinate 23,179, forward strand.
GCATCTCGCCACCACCAGTCCCCCTGAGGCCAGCATCTGAAAACTCCGGCGAAAAACAGCCGCGGCGATCTCATCATCCACATAATGGAGCATGTCCAGCAACAAGACCACATCCACCGGCTCATCCGCCATGGGCGGCATCTCCGGCGCCCAGCCCTGGACAACGGTTCCCCTGTTCCCAAGGGCAAGTCCTGCGATCCGTACCCTTTCCGGATCAGGATCGATGGCGGCAACCCGGGCCTCCGGGAAGCTCTCCAGGCACCAGCAGGCAGGAATGCCGTAACCGCAGCCGATATCGACAATGGTCTTGATCTCCTTCCGTGCGGCCAGCATCCGCGGCAGGTCAGCAAAGAGGGGATCAAAGCGCAGCTTGAAGCGGGCAAACATCCTGGGGTAGGCCTCAAGCGTCCGGAACCGGCTGCGGATACACCGATTAAGATCCCTCCTCATGCAGCTTTCTTCCCTGCTTTTCCCGGAAAAATAGCGTTCCAGTAACGGGGGTAGCAACAGGAAGCTCCCAAGCAGGGAATAAGTAAGGCCAAGTGAAGAAGCAACCCCAATACTTTGCAGCAGTTTGTGATCGGCAAAACAGAGGACTCCAAATCCAATCATGGTGGAAACGCTGGACAAAAAGATACTGCTGCGCACCCGAATATATGATGGATGAAAAATATCCCGATACCGCTGGTGGGCCCGCACAAAAAAAATAGCATAGTCAATGCCCATGCCGAGGATAGCGATGGACAACAGCATGAGAGCGGGAATATCGAGAGGCCGACCAAGAAGATTCATGGTTCCCAGGGTGCAGATATAGGCAAACACAGACGGCAGCAGGGTCAGAAGCGTCAAGGTCAGGCTCAGGGATACCAGATAAATAAGGAGAGCCACACTGACGGCAATGACAACCAGCATCGTGGTAAAGGTTGAGAACAGGAGATTGGCCAGTCGCTCCGTAAAAAAGGCGGAATCGAATATCTTGCTGTCCATGCCATAGCGGGCCAGAAAGGCAGCGCCGTCATATTTTTTTCCCGGCGCAACCGTGATGAACTGGACCAGACCGGATTCCCGCATATTCTTGGAAATCCCCAACAGTTCGTAAAACTCTTTAGGAATCTCCAGGGATTTTGCCGCAAACCCGGGTTCGAGAAATGAGAAAAAAGGAGCAAAGGCGTCCGGGGTGAAACCAAGTTCCGACCCCGTACCGTTCAACGCCTTTTTCACCTGATCCACCCTCTTGCTGTCCCAGAATGCATGCCAAGCGGCCACATTCTGATTTCCTCGCTCATTGCCTGGAAAGATCATCGACGGAACAAAGGCCGCAGCCAGGATATCCTGCTGCACATCCTTTTCAATCCGGGCCAGGGAGAGATCATTGCGTTGTTGGATAGCGGTAATTGTCTCATCTCTGTTCATCACAAAGATCCGATCACCGATCTTCCCCCAGACCTTAGTAAACAGGGTATCAGCCGCTTCCGTGGCCTGACTGACCGAGTTCATGCTGCTCAGGCTGACATAACATTGCGGTTTCGCAAAAAAAATCAAGCCCAGGGCCAGCAAAGCGGCGACAATGGCACCTGGTTTCCCGGTATTATAAAGGATATTAACAAAACTCTGCAGGGGAAGAACCCGATCTTTGCCTGGGGGCATAACCGGAAAGATTTTGGGAAAAATAGTGTGAACAAAGAAAAAAGAAAACAGAACACCCAGGGTGGAGAAGACACCCAGTTCAGCAAAGATCGGGAACCCGCTGAAACTTAAGGCCATAAAGGCGACAATGGTAGTCACTGTGGCCATGATCCCGACAACCCACACCTCATGCGCAGCCTCTTTCCCCGTGGTTTCATGGGGCCGATCCAGAAAAACCAGATAAGCGATACCGTAATCAACGGTAATGGAGATGAGCGCCCCGCCAAACCCGAGCACCATAATCGAAATGGAAGAGTGAAACAGGGAATAAACAAAAAGGGCGGCGGCCGTGCCGGCAAAGGACGGAACCAGAGACATGAGACCGATCAGGGGCCGGGAAAAAGAAAAAAACAGGAGCAGAGCAATACCCGCTGTTGACAGAAGAAGGGCAAACTGCACGTCATGGCGGATCATCCGTTCATTATCAAGGGCCGCCCGATAGGCTCCCACCGGGGTCATGGTCACTTGCATCCCCAGTGGCGCAAAGTGCTTGCTCATTTCTTGTGATGTTTGCCCAAAAAAATCAGAAATGGAAAGGGCTGACGCCGTATTGCTTCCTGCCGCCAGCGGCCTGGCGGTGACCAGGAGATGACGGCCATCCCCGGAGAGCAGATGTCCCTTATAAAACCTGGCATTCATGGAAGGGGCCAGTAGAGCCATCTTCGCCAGGATCAGGTCCTTGAGACCCAGAGGATCCATGGCGATGAACTCGGCCTGCCCGACTCCCTCCAGGCTGCCCAACTCCTCATGGAGCTTGTACAGCCGTTCTTTGATCCGTTTACTCTCAAGAAGGGGGGCAATCTTCTCGAGCTCCTCACCGGAAAAAAGAAGCGGCAGGTTGCCGGCCACATGCAGGGCCAAGCGCGGGATCAGCTCGCCCATGGCATTGGTGCCGACCTGGGCAAACAGCCCGCTCTCCCTCATCTTCTCTTCAAGAAAGACGCCGCATTCCACCAGGACATCCTGATCATCACTGGTGATCGCAATATCAATTGCCACCTGATCATGAATGGGATGATGTTTAAAGATTTCCAGGGCATCGGCGATGACCCGTTCGCTGGCCGGCAGAGAACGGGCCAGATCGGTATCGATGGTCAGGCGCATCTTGCCGAGCACGGCACAGCCGATAATCAGAAGGGAAACAATGAAGAGAAGGCGATAGTTGATCATTTTTTTACCACAACGTATAGAGCAAAACACCAAGCACAAAAAAAACTGCCAGGTGTACGGCAAGGACAAGCGCCTTATGATTCTGATAGATCTCGTTCATCTTCTGGATAAACGGAAGCCCTCCAAACAACCGGCGTATCCTGTCAATGGCCACAGTTTGGTTGTCACTTTCAGAAAGCCCCTGCAAGGCGCACATCGGATAGATGGCAAAAAAATCACCATTCATCCTCCGCAGCAGTCCATCGTAGGGGATTCCACTCCACTCTTCCCGGACAATGCGGCGGGCCATGGGAGCATTGAGGGCATAGGCATGGGACAGGCAACGGTATTTAATTCTGACCAAAGATTTCACCTCGGTCTGACGACTGCCGCTGGTGATGCCTCCCAGAAACAGGCCATCCCAGCTTGCAAGGTGCTCCATATGCGCGCAGGCCATTGTAAGGGCGCGGGAATCATAATCACGAAAAAAAACATCATCCTCAAAGATCAGGATATGTTGCGCCCCGGCCGCCAGTGCTCTTTGCAGGCACAACATATGGGATTCAAAGATACCTTTTTCCCTGTTTTCAGGGTGTCTGGTGACCAGAACAAACTCCACCCGTTCCAGCAGCCCTACCGCCGCAAACTGCTTTTTCACCTGCTCGCGCCTGTCAAGGCGATCATCAACAGAGATGCAGTAGGTGGTGTCAAAAAATTTCCAGGGGTCAGGCAGGTTCATGTCGTGAGTTGTATTTTGTATTGATTTAACAGCCTGTGATCGATTACTTTCAACAAGTACAAACCCCTGTTACATACACTTTTTCCCTTATTTCCCCAACGAGACAAGCCAGGTGATCAAACAGAGTATCCAAAAAATTGCGGCAACCGGTTTTGTCCGTTCCGCCATAGAGGAACAGGCCGATCTCTCCGCCTTCAAAGAGAAGCCGGGCCCCAAGATCATTTTTGGCCTGCTGGCGATCATGGTCAGCTATGTTATCGGCTGGCCGGCGGTTGCCGCCCTCGGTATCCTGGCGATCAAGCTACATGAACCTTTGCTTGTTGTTATCGGCGGCCCCCTGACCTACGGTCTGTCACATCTGGTCTTTCTGCTCGGTATGTATCTGTGCGGCGCCGTCTACTCCCTGATCTTTCTCCGCTGGCTCACCAGGATCTCCATGGAGAAACTGGTGGCCTGGAGTTTGAAAGAATAAAGTCCGCGGCCCTGCACTCTCTCCTGTTTTCATCACAATCCTCGGTAATACAATCAGAAAACGCTACGGTCATTTGCTCAATATGAGCATCCACCAGGCTTGCGCCATGACATTACTTCGTCACCTTCTTCTTCCCTTGACTGCCCACCAATTCCTTAAAATTGTCACTCGTCACCACCGGCTTGCCGGAGCGTTTTTCAATGTCCTTGCGAGTGCTGCCGGCAACCGCACCTCCTTCCTGGGCATCCTTCTGCAACGGTTCAAGCCCCCTGCGAATCGCGGTCACGATGCAGCTTGGTCGTGGTTGCCTCGCCCAGCATGGTCAGGATCAGCTCGATATCGGTCATATGATCTCGCAGATTCTCCCGCGCCAGTCCTTTCACCTGCTTATATTCATCCACTCTGAGATCAAGCGCCCCCTGCATGATCTCGTTGGTTAAAATCGCGTATTCCAGACTGGTCTTGGCTCCCCGTTTTTTCCACTCGTCAGTCAAATCCTGACGGACGGCAATCCCGCGCATCCGTTTGTCAATCCACTCTTTCGGATACCCCTTTTTCTGATAGAGCGCCTGCATCCGCTCCATGGAGAGTTTGGGATTTTCTATCTCTTCAAGTCGTTCATAACCTACCCGAGCCAACCATTGTTTCAGTGGTTCGACCTTGGGTGAAGGAATGGACTGAATGACACGAAACATGGTTTCAGTATTGGCACAGTCGGTGGCATATTTTTTCCCATCCGCAGCAGGAATTTTCTGAGTTGTACGATTTTATCGTACAACTCAGAAAACCCCTCTCTATTCAGCTTGCGCTTGAGATCACTCCAATAGCGTTTGGGAATGTTGCTGTCAGTAAGAGCTGCCACAATATCAACGATCGAAAACCACCATTCACCTTCATGCATGATTTTACGAATCTGCTTCCCTTCAAAAACAGCCACACGAATTAAATCCGGTT
>JAUSAB010000002.1 GCA_030653035.1 Desulfocapsaceae bacterium
AGCCGCCAAACTCGAAAAATCGGAAAGCACTATAGAACGGGCTATCCGGGAATTGTGCAAGTTGGAACGACTCAGAAGGGTTGGCTCACGCAAGAGCGGCCATTGGGAGGTCCTGGATGATTAACGTAGGCCATCTCAAAATGATGGCGGCACTGGAGGCTGCTCAATGAATGGCGAAACCTTGCTCACCCTCAACGAAGGGAAGACCCTTGAATTCAAGCGGGATCTGTCATCCCCCAAAGGGCTGCTGAAGACCCTTGTCGCCTTTGCCAATACAGCAGGAGGCAAGCTGATAATCGGGGTGGAGGACAAAACCCGACAGGTGATCGGTGTTGACTTTCCGCTCGACGATGAGGAACGGCTGTGCAGTCTGATTGCCGACTCCATCAGTCCCCGCCTGGTTCCCAATGTTGAAATGACCACAGTGGATAACAGAACCCTGCTGATTGTCGAAGTCTTCCCCAGCAATTCCCGGCCCCATTTTCTGCGGTCGGAAGGCCCGGAAAACGGAGTCTATGTCCGACTCGGCTCCACCAACCGGCAGGCGGACCGTGAACTGATTGGCGAACTGCGACGCTCTGCCGAGGGCGTTTCGTTCGACGAAATGCCGCTTCCGGAACTTTCCGCCGATGATTTAGACATCAAGGCCGCCCGCAGAGCATTTGCAGGAAAACGTGAACTTGACGAACAGGAGTTAATCACCCTCAAGTTGCTCCGGAGTGAACAGGGGCGGCTGGCTCCCACCAAGGGGGCGATGATCCTGTTCGGTCGGGAACGCATTTTTCATTTTCCCGACGCCTGGGTGCAGTGCGGGCGTTTTATCGGCCACGACAAGACCGATATCTTCGATCACATCGAATTGGATGAACCGCTGCCCCAGGCAGTTGAAAGCATCATGTTGTTTCTGAAAAAACACGCCATGCGCGGGGCCGATTTCTCCGAAATTCAGCGCAAGGATGTCTGGAGCATTCCCCTCTCGGTCCTGCGCGAAGTGGTTATCAATGCTCTGGTCCATACCGATTACTCCCAGCGCGGAGCCCCGATCCGTATCGCTTTCTTCGACGACCGCATTGAGGTCGAAAATCCCGGCATCCTGTTACCAGGGATGACTATTGAGGATATGAAGAGTGGAGTTTCCAAGATTCGCAATCCCGTCATTGCCCGTGTCTTCCGTGAACTGAAGCTGATTGAGCAATGGGGCAGCGGCGTGCGCAATATCCTGCACCAAAGCCGGGAAATGGGCTTGCCGGAACCATTGGTTCAGGAAATCGGTATGCGGCTACGCTTCACCATATTCCTCGCAGAGCCGCAGGTTCTCGATAAACAGCAATCCGGCTCCAGGTCCGGCAGGGCCGCTCGGTCCGAGTCGGGGGCCCAGTCGGGGGCCCAGTCGGGGTCCGAGTCGGGGGCCCAGTCAGAAACAGTGCTGCTGGCGTTGTCGGGTGCGCCTTTATCTGCCGCTGAACTGATGCATCTGCTCGGGCTGGAGACCAAGACAGGAGCTTTCAAGCGGATGATCAAGGAACTGCAGCAGCAGGCGCTGATTGAATACATTTTCCCCGATAAACCCACCAGCCGTCTGCAAAAGTATCGACTGACCGAAAATGGCAAAGCCCATCTCACCTCTATGGGAGACAGCCATGCATAAAGAAAGCGTGGAGCTGCTGGAGAAACATCTCGACACAACCTCTGCCGCTCCTGTTAGTATCAGAAAATTGCAAACGCAGATGTTGCCCCTGGCGATGCAGGGCAAGCTGGTACCACAAGATCCGCAGGATCAACACGCCACTGAACGTTTGCAGACAATCGAGGCAGGAAAGGAGTTTGTTTGGCGTACAAATCATTGTTACGCCATTTTATTGGCGCATTTGTTGACGTAATGCATCAATAAAGTTTTTTGATCTTCAATCAAATTCGAGCTGGATGAAATGGAAAACAGTAAGGACAAGTACCACATCGAGATGCGTCCCTACCGGATTATCGGCTGGGGCTGGATTGCGCTTTGCACCGTCGGGTTGATTGTGGTACTCCTGTCCCAGCAGTACCTTCTGGCTGGGGGATGTGTTGTTTCGGCGGCGTTCGGGGCGTATATGGTGCTGGGCTCCGGCAGTTTCGATATCGATAGTGAGGGCCTTTTCCACCGGTCATCGTTTGGCGCATGGCAAATCCGCTGGGACGAAATAGCCAGGGTTGAGGTTGGAGCGGGCGAGGGGACGATGGTGCTCCACGGCAACAATAAACGTTTTATCCTCTCTTCGCCAGGCGGTTGGGATGAGTCCGTCAAAGACGAGGCCTTTGCCTTTGTGACCCGGCAGCTTGAGTCCCGTAAGATCCCATTTAAGCCAAGTGGGGTTGCCGCCTACAAAATCATGAAAAATACCCGTGTGTTACCTGGTCAATCGGCCTGACCCGGAGCAGCAGGGGGCTGGCAAGGCGACGGGGTATTCATGCGTGATCTATGCTGCCGCAAGCGGGGAGGAAAAACATATAATGGGGTCGGAAGTTAACCACACAAAGGTGTTATCCAATGTCTGAGCTACAAGATCGGGTGCAGTTACAACCATCCTGGAAGAGTCGGATCGGCGGCGAGTTTGAGCAGGAGTACATGCAGAACCTCCGGCAGTTCCTGATCCGGGAGAAAGGGGCCGGCAAGATCATTTACCCGGAGGGGAAAAATATTTTTAATGCCATGAACCTGCTTCCCTTTGAGGACGTGAAGGTCGTGATCATCGGCCAGGACCCGTATCATGGTCCGGGCCAGGCACACGGTCTGTGTTTTTCAGTCATGCCGGGGGTAGAGCCGCCGCCGTCGCTAAAAAATATCTTCCAGGAAATCAAGGCGGATCTTGGCATCCCCCCGGCAGGCCATGGATGTCTCATCAGTTGGGCACAGCAGGGGGTGTTGTTGCTCAACAGTGTGCTGACCGTGGAACAGAACCGGGCGGCCTCGCACCAGGGAAAGGGGTGGGAACGTTTCACCGATGCCATTATTCAGAGGCTGAACAGCGAACATTCCGGACTGGTGTTTTTCTTATGGGGTAGTTACGCCCAGAAAAAAGGGGCGATTATTGATCGAAAGCGTCACCTGGTCCTGCAATCAGTTCATCCGTCCCCCTTGTCCGCTCATCGTGGTTTTTTTGGGAACAAGCATTTTTCCAAAACAAATGCCTATCTGCAGGATCAAGCAAAATCACCCATTAACTGGGAGCTCCCTCCCCTTATTGCAGGGAACAACAAGCCCTCGGCAAAGGGAATGGGGACTTGACTTCCATTCATAAATTTCCAAACACATTCCTGGTACTGCTATGAAATACAACTATATCGGAAAAAGCGGCCTGAGAGTCTCCAATATCTGCATGGGGACGATGACCTTCGGGAAAAAATGCGATAAAAAAATATCGTTTGCAATCCTTGATAAAGCCTATGGAAACGGGGTCAATTTTTTTGATATGGCGGAAGTCTATCCCGTTCCTCCGACAGCGGAAACGTATGGTGTCACGGAAGAGATCTTTGGTGAGTGGCTGGCCGATAAGCCAAGAGATTCAATAATCCTTGCCACGAAAGTAGCGGGGGCGGCCAATGGCTGGTTCGTGCCGCCAGTGCGGCACGGCCTGACAGCCATCGATGCGTTTCATATCACGACCGCCATCGAAGGGAGCTTGAAGAGGCTCAAGACCGACTACATCGATCTGTATCAGGTCCACTGGCCCGATACCGTCGTTCCCATTGAAGAGAGCCTTGAAGCGCTCGATCAACTCGTGCGCAGCGGGAAGGTGCGCTATATCGGGACATCGAACGAGAACGCCTACGGTTTGACCAAGGCCTTGGAGACCAGCCGTTATCGGCGGTTCAAGCGCTTTGAGAGCATCCAGAACAACTTTTCCATGCTGAATCGGCGCTTTCTGGATGAGATTGCGATCGTCTGCAAAAAAGAGCAGGTCGGCCTCCTCCCCTATTCGCCGTTGGCTGGCGGAGTATTGAGCGGCAAGTATGCTCCTGACAGGCATTGGGACGGCTTTCGCTTCGGGGATTACCTGGCCGATCCTGATCCGAGGATGAAAGCGCAAGCCGGGCGGTTTGCCAACGACCGATCGGTGGCCGCTGCCCAAAAATATGCTGCCATCGCCAGAAAACACGGGCTTGCTCCGGCAACGATGGCGGCGGCATGGACGCTCAGTTTTGATTTTGTGCCTAGCACGATCGTTGGGGCAACGCATCCTTCGCAACTTGATGATACCCTCAAGGCAGCGGAAACTGTCCTCTCCCCAGAACTCCTGAAAGAGTGTGACAGCGTCAATCAAGAGATCCTGTACCCGATGGGATAAAGAGAGAGGCAAATACAGCACACAGGCAGCATGGTTGAACGGATGAAGCAGGGTAAGGAAAGGGACAGTGTTGAGCGCCTCCCAGGTGCCCGGATTTTAAAAAAATTATCCCTGTTTTTAAGTGAAATCCATGGTCATGGGTTTTGGGTCATCTGGTGATAGCAAAGACCTCAAATGTCTATTCCTCTTGAATGGGTAATTGTATCGTAAAGACTGTTCCCTTGCCTGTCTCCGAAGTAAGGCCGAGAATACCTTTATGTTTATTTTCAATGACATCATGTGAGATAGCCAGGCCTTGCCCTGTCCCTTTTCCGACACTTTTTGTGGTAAAAAAAGGATCAAAAACTCTGGCGCGGATGTTTTCCGGAATGCCGATTCCCGTGTCCTCTATACAGATTTCAACATGCTCCTGGTTGTGACGGGTGGATATGGTAATTTTTCCTTTTTCGCTACTGTTTGGGCTCTTGCTGGCAATGGCATGGGAGGCATTAACTAGGATATTGAGAAAAACCTGGCCTATTTCATCCGCAAGGCAAAAAACTTTTGGCAGGTTTGCGTCAAAATGGGTCACAATTTCAGCACAATATTTCCATTCATTGCTGGCAACGGTAATCGTGGTTTCAAGGATTTTATTCAGATCGTAAAAAGCCTTTTCCTTTCTTCCAGGATGGGAAAATTCCTTCATTGCCTGGACAATCGTTGTGACCCGTTTGATTCCCTCTTTGGATTGCTGGATTGCTGCCGGAATCTCGTTTTCCAGATAATTCCAGTCAAGTTCCTCCAGCAGTTTTTCAGCCTCCCGGCCTGTCTCCGTAATGGCAGAACCTTGGGCAATCGTCTGCAGTACCTTCTGAAAGGTGTCAATCAGGCGCTTGATATCGACAAAAGATTCTTCGAGAAAGGTGATATTTGTGCCGATGAACTGGGCTGGGGTGTTGATTTCGTGGGCAATACCGGCCGCAAGCTGGCCCACGGACTCAAGTTTTTGAGCCTGGAGCAATCGTGTCTGGGTGAGTTGCAGATCGTGCAAGGCTTTCTTCAATTCTTCTCCCTGCTGTTGCAGGGTTGCTGTTTTCTGTTGAACAACCCGTTCCAGATTGAGATTCTGTGAGAGAAGTGGCCCTACCGAGGTGCATTCTTCTGCAGCGTTCATGAGTGCATTTATGGTTTTCTGCTGTGCATTCAGCTGGGCCTGAAGCTTTGTAATGGTAGCCCTATCGTCTTGTTTGTTCATGTATTAACCTGCAATTGCAATTCCAGTGAAAGTCTGGTTGACATGCACGGAATTAATCTGCTCACCATATGTGCTGAAACCGACAACTTTGCTCTTGGCCAGCAGTTTGCCAATACTGTCGTCTATACCTTGCTCCTCCATTTCAAGCCTTCTGAGGATGCAATCGCAGCCAATAATGACTGCCGGTTCTCCCATCTCCTTTTCTATTTTTTGCAGATCACGATTCAGAGACTCAAAGGCAGGATTTTCCTGGCCTATGGTAAGCACAAGTCCGGTATTGATAGCGCAGAAAAATTGCAGAGAACCATCCGGCTTGATATTGCTGATTGCCCTTACATAATAATCGTTGCCGATGCGGAGCATCAGCGGGTGTCGGGAACATACGGCAGAATTGAGTTTATCTATGGTTGTCCCGATCAACTGGGCATAGACCTCTGCCGCTGGTCCACCATTGATTTCCTTGACCAGACGTTTATCAGGGTCAGCCTCTGTAATAACGAGTCTGGTGGAGGAGGGCAGGAAATGCTGATGTTTAAAGATATGGAATGGCAGGGTAGTTAAAAATAGGGTGAAGACAGCAGCATCGTTCAGCAATGCACCATCGAAATACACAAAAGTCTGTTTGAATTTCAGGCTGTCACCGGCCGAACCGCCGATAATCTGGACATCGCCGAGCGCCATATACAGAGCTGAAATCAGCGGCTCTTCTTTCATTGACAGCCCGTCGACCAGCAAAAAACCAAATGCCGACAATTCGGTGAGAGAGAGCCGTTCCTGAACATCTTTGGCAATTTTGGTCACCTGCTCAGCGTGCGATGAAAGAGGGTGGATCAGATAAGGGATGGCTGAAAGCTCATCGCTGGCCAGCGAGGCTCCTGACATACCACCACGTTGGAATCCTACCTCTGAAAGCTGCCCGGCGGTCGTGCAACCAATTACCGGGCCGGGAAGATATTTTTTCAATGCCTGACCAAGTTGTTGCGGATCATACTCGTCAGAAAAGAAAATCAGGGAAACCTGGGTGTTCGGCTGTTTAATCTGCGCTGCCAGATCGCGGACTGCCTCGTGCACATCGGGATTCGTGGACAGGCCCTGTCGCACTTTCAACCGTGGTGACGTGCTGCTTTTTTCGTCTGGTAAATTTGTTTGTAAAGTCATCTTGTCCGCCTTTTATACCCCATATATTGTCAGGAATAGATATTCCATGTCAGCATGAACCGGGTAGGTCAGGGGCCTCTCAGCCCCTTTCCCCCCTAAGAACCGTACTTGAAAGTTTCCCTTCATACGGCTCAAGCATTTCTGAAGGACACCCTTATTGGGTGCCCCGGCCTTACAGCTCAAACTCAGGCGGTCATG
>JAUSAB010000008.1 GCA_030653035.1 Desulfocapsaceae bacterium
ACTGCCAACGTTACACGCATCCGCTTCTTGATAGTCAGCCTGACGATTTTGAAGCCGCCGCTGTACTGACCACAGCAGTGCGTGAAGCCGAGAAAGTCAAAGGTTTCCGGCTTTCCCGCTCCACGTTCCCGGCATCTTTGCGCAGCATATCGTCCAAACGAAATTAACCGCGTTTTATCCGGGTGAAGTTCCAGTTTGAATTTGGATAGACGCTCTCGCATTGCGGCCAGAAATCGCCTTGCTTCCCCTTCGTACTGAAACCCCATCACACTATCATCCGCATAACGGACAAGGATGACATCACCATTGGCATGTCGCCCACGCCATTGATGCGCCCAGAGATCAAGTGCATAGTGCAAATAGATGTTCGCCAGCAACGGCGAAATGACGGCCCCCTGAGGTGTTCCGCGTACAGATGCCACGCGGAGCCCATCCTCAATCACACCTGCCGTCAGCCATTTTCGGATCAATCGAATTACCCGGCCATCTGCAATCCGGTGTTCCAAGAATCGAAGCATCCACTCATGATCAATTTCATCGAAGAATGAGCGGATGTCCGCATCCAGAATCCAGTTTACTTTCCGACCCGCGATACCTTCCGATAAGGCGTCCAACGCATCATGCTGCCCGCGCCCCTGCCGGAAGCCGTATGAGAATCCGAGGAAGTCTTGCTCGTAGACCGCGTTCAGTACCGTTGTGATGGCCTGTTGTACGATCTTGTCTTCCAGCGCTGCAATCCCCAGCGGACGCAGCTTGCCATCCGCCTTTGGGATGTAGACTCGCCGCGACGGTTGCGCACGATAAGCACCTGTGTGGATTTCTCGATGTAATTCGTACACCCGCCCATAGAGCAGATTCTCATACTCCTGCCACGTCACTCCATCCACACCTGCTGCGGCCTGCTTGCGAAGTGCATAAAAGCTCTCCATCAGCAATGACGGTGTGACGTGGTGCAACAGTGCCGTGAACCGGCATTTCCGGTTCCGTTTTGCAGTTTCACGTATGCCTTCCAACCCCGTCGACGCGTCATGTTTCCGGCTCTGAGTCAGGGACGCGGGAGATTCGTCGGCATTTCCCTTGGCTACACCCCTTCCCTCCACCATCTCCGCTGGGAGTATCCCTTTGTTCGATAGCTTCTTCGGTAATATGGGCGTATCCGACTTCTCATCGGCGTCAATGGCTGGATTACGGTCATTGACCTTCCCAGCCCTGCCCGACCATGTTGCGCCGGGCACCGATGAGATCTCGCTGCTTCCGTGTGAAAAACTTCCCGACATGCACAGGGTCTCCGACCGCGTGGGATCAGCACACGACTTGCGATTATCATCGTGCACCATACCATATTGCCTTCCGCTTCGCTTAACAGCGTCGGCATCCCAAATTTTTGATTTCGCGGTTCAATGGCTGGCCTGTCGGTTCCCCTGTCAACGCTTCGACATGCACCTCACGGTGCAGACCGCATGACTCGGGGCCAGAGTGATTCGCCATTTCTTCTCCGTATTGAACTTCCATCAACTATCTTTCACCGGCTTTTGCGCTTACGAACAACTACAAGTGATCTGTTCACTTCCTGTCACTTCCCTTCAGGCCCTGCCGTTGCCTGTAATGCCTGGCGATTCGGATTGACTTTTCCCCTCTGGGTGACGCCTGCTTAATACACGCAGGGTTTTTCTGTTATGCCTAAATCTAACAAAAAAAGGGGCTGCCGTTCCCGGCAACCCCTTTTTTTGTTAGATTTAGGCAAATAAACTATGCTTCATCTAAACACGACCCATCCCGTAACCGATCCTGATCAGGAACTCCATCTTGATCACCAGTCTGGGGGCCGTTAGGGCCTGTAGCGACATCAAAATTCCCTTGCGTAGTTATGCCTCCGAGCTCAGGATAACAAACGCCATCAATAACCACTCCATGTTCACACGTAAGATCAGGAGTCCCATCGCCATCAGGAATCCCGTCGCCAGGGCCAGCACCATTACCGGCAAAACTAGCGGCAGGAATGCTCAACAATGCCACAACCAGACCCAGTGCAATAGCAGTACTCATTTTTTTCAACATAGTGATACCTCTTTGGGTGATTATAAAACAACCAGATGGAAATCCCGATGATATCTAACTGGCTGTTTTTTTCAAAATGTATCCATTCAAGCTTGAATCATTGATTCTGTTTTTTGTCCAATATCAACATACTGTTTTCCGCTCCGTCGTTCAGGTAAGCTGTCATTTACTCGCAAACTTGCAAGGGTTTTTGCTAGAAATTTCTTCCAGTTGAGTGTGGGATTAACAATTTTAAAGCCTATCATCTGATACATCTCTTTTTTAGTTTCCGATCTCCATCTGGCTTGTAACATTATCTTGAAATCATCGAAAGGACTGTGCACAATGGTGAAATATTGTCGGGAATGCTCATCAAAATGTGACGGAATTTGAGATATTAGAATCCCGGTTGCTGAAACATCTTCAACAACGCCAATACAGGCTGATTTTCCATTCCACATGCTGGATATCAGCCCCATGGTAGCATGTCGTTTGCATGTTCTACGATTCGTATGCATATTGCCTTCTTGCTTATTCTACTGTCAACCATGTAGTCTAAACTGGAAACATCTATTTCACTGTTTCTGCTTGCGTTTTAGTACCTTAGGAATTCATTTCTTGTTTTTTATGAATGAATTTCGTGAAGGTACTTATCCCGGCTTATTTCCCGTTTACCGGGGTTGGCTATTGTTACATGAGAAACATCTGTTACAGAAAACGAATATAATACCAGTCTGGTTCGCTTAACGACCTTCGTAACCTCCAGAACCGCCGTTTGATCCACCACTCGAACCTCCAGTTTAAAATCATTTCTTAATTTTAATATAGCTCCGTCCCCCTGTAAAAGAAATCCGTTGTATTACCTGTTTGTGCGTAGGTGTTAATACTCAGACTGATTCCTCCGGGCAGGGCACAGGTGAAAGATAGTAGCCGTTATTGCAGACCTTTCACATATACTCAACCAGTTACGACTTTCTGAGATCATAGATTCACCGGTCCAGAAATCGACAAGCCGTGGGTGACAAATGAAGCTTCACCAAATTGCTGAACCTATTATCGCAAGATAAACTTCCAGGGCGACGATCATAGAGAGCTCTTTTAAGGTCAGTGACAGATAGCGTTATGTATGCCGGCTACAACCCTCTTTTATTTGTTAAATATAAGCTGAAATGGTGCGAGAATAAATCGGCATTACTACTTATAGAGAGGTGAGTAGTACTACTTAGAGGCGGGCAGAGTGAGGGCAGGAGTACAGAGTTTAGGGAAAGGCCGCCCTATTTGCCGAGCTGGGTATAGCCTTTGCGGATGGCATATTTCACCAGGTTTGCGGTTTGTTTGATGCCTAATTTCTGCATGATATTGGTGCGGTGATTTTCCACTGTGCGGATACTGATATAAAGGAGATCGGCAATCTCTTTATTAGGGGTCCCCTCGGCAATGAGCGTTAAGACTTCGCGCTCGCGAGTGGTCAGAAGGTCTGACGTTGCAGGTAATTCCCCTTTGGCTGAGGCCTGAATCAACTCAAAAACCACTTCGCTGGAAAGAAGAGGTGATAAATAATGACCTTTATTACGGAGCTTTTCTATGGCGGCAAAGAGCTCCGTATCTGCATCTTCTTTCACCAGGTATCCCTCAGCGCCTGCTGACATGGCAGAATAAACGTATTCCTTGTCTTTATGCATGGTCAGGATCAGCACTTTGATATCGGCAGAGATCATTTTTATCTCCCGGGTTGCTTCAATGCCACGCATCTGAGGCATGGATATGTCCAGAATGACCATGTCAGGAGTCAGCTTCCCGAGGAGTTCAAGAAGTTCAATACCGTTACTCGCCTCGCCAACCACCTCGAGATCCTTAACGCTTTCAAGGATATTCTTGATACCCTGGCGAAACATGGCATGATCATCCGCCAGTATAATACGATAGGGATTCACTTGCCCTTCCCTGCTGTTTTTAAAGGGGTACGAAAGCTGATGGTGGTGCCTGATCCTTTCCGGCTGACAATGTTGAGTGATCCTCCCAGCATTCTGACCCGCTCGTTCATGGTAGATAATCCTAATCCTCTTTCCGCGGGATCTTGAGTAAATGTCTTATGTAAATCAAAGCCCTGCCCGTTGTCATCTATACGAAAATAAAAAAAACCATCCTCTGCTCTGAGAGTAAGTGAGATTCTGGTTGCCTGAGCATGCTTGGCAATGTTGGTAAGAGACTCCTGGAGAATTCTGTAGACAGTAATTCTTTCACCAGGGGAAAAGAGATCGTCCGACTCTGTCATATCGAGAGAATAGGCAATATCGGAATGTGCACAGGAGGTTTCAACGAGTCTGCGCAGGGCAATGGTCAGCCCCAGGTCCTCCAGCAAGGCAGGGCTCAGGTCACGGGAAAGGCGACGAACATTTTCCGTGACCTCATTGATATAGCCGATGACCTCGTCGCATTCTTTTTTAAAAGAATCCTGATCCATTTCCCCTGCCCTTTGAATTGCTCTGACCTTGAGTTTCAAGACCATCAAGTCCTGACCCAGTTCATCGTGCAATTCCAGGGAAAGGCGTCTTCGTTCTTTTTCCTGGGCCGTTAACAATTGGCAGGACAAATAATGCAGTTCGCTTTCCGACTGCCGAAGTGCTTTTTCAGCCTGTTTGCGCTCCGTAACGTCACGGGCAATACCGACAACTCCATCAATTGTTCCTTCTTTACTGTGCAAAAGGCCGGCGGAAAAAAGCATGGGCACTTTCAGGCCCTCGATGGTCTGGTAATGTAATTCAAGATTGACAACTTTTTGTCCAGCAAGAAATGTGTTAAAATTAACCTCGAAAAATTCTTTTTCTTCCCTTGGCAATATCTTACTGATAGAGCTGCCGATAAGTTCATCCGCCCGGTAACCAAGGAGTGTACAAGTTGCCTTGTTGACGCTGATTATATAAGCATTTTGATCAAGGACAACGAGTGTGTCATTCATGCTGCCGATGATATTGTCGACATAATCTCTTGAGATCGTCGTTTTCTGGAGATCCTCGGTCATCTTGTTAAAGGACAGGGCGAGTTCTCCGATCTCATCATTTCTTTGAATAGTGAGGCGTGTAATAAGGTCGCCTTCGGCCACCTTCCTGGTAGCATCGGTAATCTGCTTAATCGGTGAAGCAATAAAGGAAGCAAGCAGATAAGCAACAATGCCGCCGGCTATAATGGTGACGAGTCCCAGGATGATAATTTGCTGCCTGGCCGCTGCGACTTCTCTTTCAACGGCCAAATAGGAATAACCTAAGCGGACCGTTCCCAATCTTGCATCGGCAACCTCTATAGGCGAAAAAATGTCGTAGTAGTGTTCTCCACCGTTGGAAAAATGTGACTTGAGGCAGCCAGGATCATGGGACTGTATAGCTGCCACATTGATTCTGCTAGTATAGGTTTTGCCGACTTCATCCAGATTGTTGTGCATGACAACCTTCCCCTGCAGATCAAGAAGAAATGCATGGAGAACATAGTCCTGTTCCATCGAATGGTTGACAAAACGGCGTAGAGTGGGCAAATCATTTTCCAGCAAGGGCTTGGTCGTGAACTTGGCTAAATCAGCCGCTAAAGCCAGCCCTCTTTGGCGAAGTTCATTTTCCAGGCTTTCTTTTTCCCGTATGGTCGTGATGACTCCCGTGACCACAACAAGAAGCACCACTAAGCCCTCTATCAAGAATGTTAACTTGGCACGTAGCTTCATTGATGAACTCGCAAGAATCACCGGAATAGCTAAACAAAAAACTTGAACTACGAGGAAGTGGCGTCTTTTTTATGAGCAAAGCCAGCTATAAGTAATGTCGACGAGTGAGAAACCACTACAAAGCAGATCGGAATTATTACGACGCCATCTTTATGAGCTGTTTCATATTGTCTTAGCTTGACTCCCTTCTCCTTTTACCTGTTTTGTACCGTATCTGCAGGAAGACATCTTTTTTTATAATCTTCATGACTTATCTTGCGAAATCCACCAATCTCGGCGTGAGACAATATCTTTGCATCTTCAGGGTTGGTGTTGTCAAGGCTGAGCAAGGCCTGGGTCACCTTACTGACAAGCGTATCGCTCACCGCGAGGCGGGCGGAAAGTACCTTTGTCGGCACGAGTTGAGTATGGGCAATGCCGACGATCTGTTGCGATTCCACACCAAGTTTCTGCTTTCTTTCTTCATGCATTGAAAGAAAATGATCGCAGACAACCCCTGCATCGGTTGCTTTGAGATTAACATTAAAGGCGACATCTTCGCAACAGCCACCATTGCTGTACTCGCTCAAATCTTTGTCAATATTGATGCCCTTTTCAGCAAACAATAATTTTGCATTTATCCATCTGGTACTGGAAAGCTTGGGGCCAAAAATGACACTCTTGCCGACTAAATCTTCAATCTTGTGAATGTTGCTGTCCTTTCTAACGATAACCACGCTGGACTGGACGACTTCACCTTTAGGGGTGAGAGCGATTAAAAGAGAATCTTTGTTATAGAGGTGGGCAAACTTGAGGTAAACGTCAGGATCCTGAAAGGCAAAATCAATATCCTTGTTATGCAGAACTTTTGCAAATTCTGCATAACTTTTAGGGAAGGCGAGCTTTATGTTGAAGCCCGTTTTTTCTTGCAAGTATTTGATAAGGAGGTTGTATTTCTCGTAGATCGACACCACGTCAGTGCATGGTGAGATAGCGATGGTAAAGTGTTTTGGCGTTTCTGAGGCGTAGCTGCTATGTATCAGCAAACAGCTCAACAAGACGGTTGTAAGGGCGCCAATCTTCAATTCGGTTATCTTTTTCATGGATTCTTTCAGTTGTTGAGAAATGCACATTTCCCTGATAAGGGAAATTGCAAGAGCCTTGATTATTTATGTTTTCTTATTAGAAATACGGAAATTACAAATTTACCGCTTTATGGCAGATTGTCATATCCCACCAGTGTAAAATGGGGAACCGTTGCAATCGTTGTTCAAGTTCTGATTTCTCGTTGCCGCAAACCTTGACACCTTTCTGATATGTTGCATCCGGCAGGCGTGTCACTGTGCGCAGTCCCTTCCAAAAAAAATCGCCGACTCGTTTTACCACCGTATCAACAGTATGAATGACCTGCTTATAGTTTCGTTCATTACAAGGACCCTGTCAAGAGAATGGACTTCACCATTACACAAAAATATTCCTAACCCGAGTTTAGACAGCGCCTTGGCACGGCGCTCGTTAAACTCGGGTTAGTGAAGCATGGCCTTTCGCATTGAGCACTGGACTGAATATCATCCCCAACATGCCATCCCTGCTACCCCGGAAGATTCCACAGGCCGATTCCGTTATCAGGGCCTGCAACATCGGCCTTATCCATACTCCCGCTGGGTCAACGTCTTCTTTGGTTAACAAGGCTACATACAGGTTTTCTTGCGTTACGGCCTGCTGCTTTGGCAATTGGGAACTCACGCCCCCCTGTTACCAGAACGCCGCTCCCTTGAGCTACCGGGCCAAACGGATAATTCCCCCGAACGGGACTTCAATCCGCTTGATATTCAGTTGTTACTGCGAACGGGAGTACCCCTAATTATCCCCCACCGGGGGCGGTGATTGGCCGGGAGATCCGACCAAGTTGAGAGTTTGACCGGTGATGACCGGAACGGCAAGGGAATTTCCCGACTGGCAGGGCTCAGGCCGTCCCGGCCTTGCCGTTGTTACTTTGCAGGATCTGCAGGCGTTGATAGATGCCGGGACGCGCCATCAGCTCCTCGTGATTTCCTTCCTCGGCCAGACGGCCGTGGTCCATAACCAGGATGCGGTCGGCCCTGCGGATGGTGGAGAGCCGGTGGGCGATGACCACACTGGTCCTGTTGGCCAGGGTGGCGGCCATGGCCTTCTCGATGAGCATTTCCGTTTCGGTGTCAATGGAGGCGGTGGCCTCGTCCAGGACCAGGATGCGCGGGTCGCGGGCCAGCACCCGGGCCAGAGCCAGGAGCTGGCGCTGGCCGGCGGAAAAATCGAGGCCCGCCTCGCCGATGCGGGTTTCGAGCCCCTCCGGCAGTCCTGCGATCAGGGTGGTGAGCTGGGCGGTGGCGATGACCTCATGCAAGCGCGCCTCACTCAACTGGAGGCCGAGAACGATATTCTCCCGCACCGAGGCCGGGAAGAGATACACTTCCTGCATCACAAGACCAATCTGCCCGCGCAAAAAGTGGGGATCGAGATTTCGAAGGTCAATCCCGTCCAGTTGCACCATTCCCCGATCAGGGTCGTAGAATCGTTCCAGCAGGCTGATGATGGTGGTTTTGCCGGCGCCGGTGGCCCCGACAATGGCCAGGGTCTCGCCAGGCGCAACCTTAAACGTCAGATCGCGCAGCACCGGCCGCTCCGGGCTGTAGCCGAAAGTCACCCCGGCAAATTCAATCTCCCCGCGCACCCGTGCCGGTCGGACCGGATTTTCGGGGATGGTCAGGGTATTTTCGGTGTCTAAAAGCTGGAAGATACGCTCAGCCGATGCCAATGCCGACTGGACCACCGAATACTTCTGGGAAAGTTCACGCAAGGGCATAAAGAATAACCGCATATAGGAGAGAAAGGCCACCAGCATGCCGATGGTCATCTTGTCCTGGATGATCTGGCCGCCGCCGTACCAGATGATCAGGGCAATGGCCAGAGAGCTCAAGACCTCGAGCAGGGGCATAAAGATGCCGAAGATCTTGATCTGATAGAGGCTCCGTTGCATGTAGGCCTCGTTCAATTCCTCAAACCGGGCGCGGGTATACTCTTCCCTGGAGAAGAGCTGGATGATGCTGATACCGCCGATCGCCTCCTGCAGAAACGAGTTGAGCCGGGCCAGCTGGGTGCGGATATCACGGAAGGCCAGGCGGGCCAGACGGCTGAAGAGGACGGTGTTGAAAAGGATCAAGGGCACCAGCACCAGCATCATCAGGGCCAGCCGCCAGTTCATCAGCAGCAGGATGACGAGGATCCCCACCAGCCGCGCCAGGTCGTTGAAAAGGGAAACGATTACCGAGGTGAACATCTCGTACATGTTCTGGATATCGTTGGTCAGCCGGGTAACCAGCTTGCCCACCGGATTGCGGTTAAAGAAAGGGTTGGCAAGCCCAATCAGGTGACGGAAAAGATCCTGGCGCAGGGCGTGCATGATCCGCTGCCCGGCCCACTCCAGCACCACCACCTGCAGAAAGTTGGCAACAAAGCCGGCCACCATGAGCAAAAGAAAGGAGCCGGCCAGCCCGGCCACCCCGCTCAACCGTTCCCCCAGATCCGGTTTCAGATTGGTGATGAAACCGTCGACGGCCAGCCGCATCAGGTAAGGCAGGGCCAGGCTGCAGCTGGTGATGGCCAGCGACAGGACAATCGCCAGAGAGACCGACTTCCAGTACGGCAGTACATAGCGGGCGATCCGTTGCCAGAGACGGAGGTCGCTGGCCTTCTTGAGTCGATCTTCCTCAAAATATCCGAAGCCGTGCTCCATCAGGCTGCCGCCTCCCCGGCCGTGGTCTGGTGCTGATAAATGGTGCGATAGAAAGGGCTGCTTTCCAACAGTTGCTGGTGGGTGCCCTGGGCGGCGATGGCCCCCTCCTCCATGACGATGATCCGGTCGGCCGAAAGCAGCGGGGCAACCCGGTGCGAGACCAGAATGCAGATCCGTCCCGGCAGCCAGCTGCCGAAATTCTCGATGATCCTATGCTCGGTGTCGGTATCGACGGCGGAGAGTCCGTCGTCGATGATGACAATGGGACGGTCCAGCAGCAGGGCCCGGGCCAGGGCGAGGCGCTGACGCTGGCCGCCGGAGAGGAGCAGCCCCTTCTCACCCACCCGGGACTGGTAACCATCTTTAAAGGCCTCAATCTCTTCGTGGATTCCTGCCGCCCGGGCCGCCTGCACGATCTCGGCATCACTTGCCCCGGGACGGCCGAAAGCAATGTTGTTGCGGATGGTATCGGAGAAGAGGATGGTCTCCTGGGGCACATAGGCGATCTTTTCCCGCAGTCCTGCCAGAGGGAGCCGATTGTAATCGATCCCGGCCAGGAACAATTTGTCGTCCGGCACGGGATAAAGACGGGCCAGAAGCTGGCAGAGTGCCGACTTGCCGGAGCCGGTACGACCGACGATTCCCAGCAGGCCGGGGGCTATATCGAGACTCAGGTTATCGAGTGCCATGGTATTCTGGCCGGCATAGCGGAAGGAGAGGTTGCGGACGGACAGACTGGTGACGGCCGGCAGCGCCAAGGGGTTCCGGGGCTCGCGCAACAGCGGTTCCTCTTCCATCACCCTGCTGATGCGGTGCAGCGAGGTGATCCCGCGCTGGAAGAGGTTGGCCACCCAGCCCATGGCCATCATCGGCCAGGTCAACAGTCCCAGGTAGGTCATGAAGGCCACAAAGTCACCAATGGAAATAGAGCCGGCAATGGTCAGTCGTCCCCCGAAATAGAGGACCAGCAGCAGGCTGGTACTGGCGATCAAGGTGGAAAAGGGAGTGAGAACTCCCTGGACCAGGGCCAGGCGGATATTGTTGCGCACGAACTCTTTTCCCAGCCGGTCGAACTGCTCGGTCTGGCGCTGTTCCTGGGTATAGGCCTTAATCAGCCGGATGGCCATCAGGGTGGAACGGGCGAACTCAGTGAGATCGGAGAACTGCTCCTGCACCCGGTTGTAGCGTTTATGGAGCATGGCCGAGAGCAATCCGGTCAGAATGGCCAGGACCGGCATGGGCGCCAGGGCCAGAAAGGTGAGACCGGGATGGATGTAGGCCATGAAACAAACGGCCGCGCCGGTCATCAGGAAGGCATCAATGAAGGTGACGATGCCCATGCCGCAGGCCAGCTGGACGTTGGTGAGGTCGTTGCCGGAAAGCGCCATGATCTCACCCGCCGAGCGGCGATTGAAAAAGGGGCGATCCAGCCGCACCAGACGGCTCAGGAGACGACTGCGCAGGTCGCGCTCCAGGAGGCGGGAAAAACCCAGGACCAGATATCGCCAGGTGAAGCGAAAGAGGGCGATGCCGATGGCGAAGGAGAGGATCAGACCACCCTGGCGAAGGAGGGAGGCGGAAGTGGCCTGGCCCTGTTGCAGGGCGTCCACCGCCTGCTTGATCACCCGGGGGATATAGAGCTGGAGGAGATCGGTGCTCAGCAGGGCGAGAATCCCCCAGAAGAGCCGCTGCCAATATTTCTTGAAATACGGCACCAGCAGCCGGATGGTCTCGCGGGCCTGGATCAGCTGAGTAATGGTAGGAAAGAGTTTAATGACGCAACCTTTTGCTTGGGAATAAGGATAAAATGACCATCGTTCCGGTATCGCCGGCAGTCATGCGTTAATTTTAGATAAACGTGGACTGCCCTCGATTGTCCCGAATGTAAATTTGATTCGTCTTTGGGCTGGAGGTGGTTATACCCCGGCAAAAGAGATGGTAAAAGATAGGTCAACACACCATTCCTGTGACACTTTTTCATCAACCTCAACCCAAGAGACAACCGATGACCCACCATATTAGTGGTATCATATTTGACACCGCAGTGACAACAAGAAGAATCGGGGCCAGACTACGTTTTTCGTGACGAAAAAGCCTTAACAAACATGGTCTGGCCCGAATGTCCCATATCCTCTGCAAACAAATATGTTGGCATGTCTTGACTTTTCATATTTAGAAGATATATTACCACAAACAAAAATGTTGCCAACGATATTGTTTTAAAAAATAACTATAGAGGATATTATGCAGAAAAAACTGGTGCAGGCCCATGGCAATTGGGTTGAAGGGGATCGCTTTTGGGACAGGGAAAGTGATACCGCGCTGATGATTGAGAAGCTGGACGAAGGTGCCCACATCCTTCTGGTCGCCCAGCGGCGGATGGGTAAAACTAGTCTTATGAAAGAGGTCAAGAGATTAGTAAGCAACCGTTATACCTGCTTGTTTGTAGATCTACAAAAAGCGTCCACTGCCGAAGACGCCATCGTTGAAATAAGTATTGCTCTCAGACCTCACACAACGCTCTGGGGCAAGACAAAGGGACTGTTTTCAAATGCATTCACCATGATTGCCGGAAACATAGAGGAGCTAAATCTTGGAGAAATCGGCATCAAACTGCGCGCTGGACTCACAACCGGCAATTGGAGTGAAAAAGGAGATTCCCTGTTTTCAATCCTTGCAGGGTCGGAACAGCCGGTTTTACTTTTGATCGACGAAGTACCGCTCATGGTTAACCGCATGTTAAAGGGCGATGATTTCAAAATTACCTCCGAGCGAAAAGCAAAAGTGGATGAGTTTATGTCCTGGCTGCGAAAAAATAGCCTAGCGCATCAGGGGAAAATAAGGATTGTTCTATCTGGTAGCATCGGCTTTGAGCCGATACTCCGTCAGGCAGGCCTCAGCGCAACGATCAACAACTTTCAACCCTTCGACCTGAAACCCTGGGACGATGTGGCCGCTATCGGCTGTCTTCAGGCGCTTGCCGCGGAGTACGGCATTCAGTTCAAAGACGGCGTGGAAGCGGTCATGGTTAAGAGACTCGGATGCTGCATTCCTCATCATGTCCAGATGTTTTTCTCGCATGTTTATGACAGGTGTAAACGAAGAGGCCGGATGGAGTTCTATCCGGATGAAGTCAACGATATCTACGAAAGCGAAATGCTCGGCATACGGGGCCACTCTGAGCTCACCCATTATGAAGACAGGTTGAAGCTCGTCCTCGGCCCGGAAATTTTCACACTGGCTCTCGAAATTCTTACCGAGACGGCAGTAACAGGTTGCCTGACGCGGTCGACGCTTGCTGCCGTTCAGAATGGGTATGAATTTGAAGACAGAAGCACACTCTCGGCATCGGAGGAAATTCTGCGGGTGCTCGAACACGACGGCTACATTAAGCCGGGCGGTGGTGGATATGTGTTTGAATCGTACCTTTTGCAGGATTGGTGGAAGAAAAGATACGGATACTTTCATGTTCCTGTCCTTGAGCGAGGTATTTAGCCATGACAAAACGTCTCATGAAATACAACCCGTCGTTCCTCACAGAAGAAGAGCTCATAGAAAGCTTCGTGGTCCGTCATTCTGACCTAGAAATTATTGTCGGGATAATTGGCGAAAATATTACCGATTCGAACCAACACGTGCTGGTGATCGGCCCGCGCGGCAGCGGCAAGACGACTCTTGTACACCGGGTTGCTGCTGAGATCAAACAGAATACGGAATTACGCGACCGCTGGTATCCTTTGATCTTCTCGGAAGAAAGTTATGAAGTGGTCTCAGCCGGTGAGTTCTGGCTTGAGGCGCTGTTTCATCTCTCTGAGCAGGCGGATGATGAGAAGTGGAAACGCACATATGTTGAGCTTAAGAATGAAACCGACGATCAACGGCTTGCCGGTCGCGCGCTTGCCCAGTTGATGGATTTTGCCGACAGTCAGAACAAGAGGATTCTTTTGATCGTCGAGAATCTTAACATGCTCCTTGGCGACCTGACCAGTGATGATGAAGCGTGGAAAATACGCCACACCCTGATCAATGAACCGAGGATGATGTTGTTGGCCACCGCGACAAACCGATTCGAGCATATTGAAAATTCATCGCAGGCCATGTTTGAGATGTTCAAGATGCAGGAGCTCAAACCTCTTGACGACGATGAATGCAACCGGATCTGGGGACAGATCACGGGACAGAAACTGCCTGGCGAACGGATCAAGCCAATCCGGATATTGACCGGGGGCAACCCTCGCCTGCTGACCATTATCGCAAAATTCAGCGCTCATCGTTCTTTCCGAAAACTTCTTGATGACCTTGTGGATTTAATTGACGACCATACGGAATATTTCAAAAGTCATCTGGATAACCTACCGGCAATAGAAAGAAAGGTCTATCTGGCGCTTGCCGGATTATGGGATGCCTCAACCGCGCGTGAAATTGCACAGGCCGCCAGATTGGATGTCAACAAGACCAGCTCGCTCCTGAACAGACTTGTAAATCGGGGCGCCGTAGTTGTTGAAGAACACGGGAAAAAGACCAGATGGTACGTGGTGGCTGAACGGATGTACAACATCTACTACCTCATGCGGAGGCGTGGCAAGCCTACCGATCGGGTCAAGGCGACAGTAAAGTTCCTGGTCAGCATGTATGACCCCGAATCTGCGGCGCGCCTGATATCCGAAGAGGCATGCGGGCTCTCCCCGGAACTCCGCCGCGACCATTGTCTTGCCTATGAGGTGGCGATAAATGGAGTTCAAGACCGCCAACGCATTGAAAAAATCATTGCTTCCACGCCGAAGAGCTTTCTTGAGTCTCCTTATCTGAGTGACAGATTAAGAAACTTCATGGCGGATGATAAAGATTCGGCAACGAAAGAAGAATATAGTGATCAAGTGGATGTCGAGCTTATAGAGGCAAAAGAACTAATTAACAAGGGAAATAGCCTTGGCCAACTGAATCATTTCGAGGAAGCAATTGCCGCCTACGATGAGGTCGTTGCCCGTTTTACCGACGGCACTCATGTCAAAATTCGCACACTTGTAGTAGGGACCATGCTTTTCAAGGCTACTACCCTTATCCAACTCAATCGCCCTGTGGAGACAATTGCGGTCTGCGACGAAATGATTGCCCTCTTTGCTGACGACACCGAGACGAATATTCGTCGGCTAGTATTATTGGCAATGATGACTAAAAGCATAAGCCTTGGCCAATTGAATCGTTTCGAGCAAGAAATTGCAGTCTACGATGAGGTCGTTGCCCGTTTTACCAACGACACCGAGCCGATGATTCGCGAGGAAGTGGCAAGTGCCATGGTTAACAAGGGCGTAACCATTGGCCAGCTCAATCGCCCTGTGGAGGCAATTGCCGTCTACGACGAAGTGGTTGCCCATTTTGCCGACGACGCTGAGGTGGTGATTCGCCGGCAGGTGGCAAGGGCCATGGTTAACAAAGGTTTTACCTTTGGCCAGCTCAATCGTCCAGAGGAAGCAATTGCAACCTACGACGAGGTGATTGCCCGTTTTGCCAACGACACTGAGGTGGAACTTCACGAGCAGCTGGCAATGTCCATGGTTAACAAGGGCATCACCCTTGGTCAACTCAATCGATATGAAGAGGAAATTGCGGCTTACGACGAGGTGATTTCCCGTTTTGCTGATAAAACTGAGGTGGAGATTCGCGAGTACGTGGCAGGGGCCATGTTTAACAAGGGCGTAACCCTTGGCCAACTCAATCGACCTGTGGAGGCAATTGCCGTCTACGACGAAGTGGTTGCCCATTTTGCCGACGACGCTGAGGTGGAGATTCGCGAGCAGCTGGCAAAGGCCATAGTTAACAAGGGCATCACCCTTGGTCAACTCAATCGACCTGAAGAAGAAATTGCGGCTTACGACGAGGTGATTTCCCGTTTTGCTGATAAAACTGAGGTGGAGCTTCGAGAGCAGGTGGCAATGGCCATGGTTAACAAAGGGAGTACCCTTGCTCAACTGAATCGCCCGGAGGAGGCAATTGCCGTCTACGACGAGGTGGTTGCGCTTTTTACCGACGAAACTGAGGTAGTGCTTCGCGAGCAAGTGGCAAAGGCCCTTTCCAGCCAAGGCATTTTGCTCGAAAAACTCAACAAATCCAAAGAGGCTGAACATAGTTTTCGACAGGCCATTGAATATGCGCCTAACCCAACTTGGCACGCCATAAACTTAATCGAATTATTATTGAAGATACCGGGCAGGCATAATGAAGCCCTGCAGATAGCCGAAGAAACAATCAGCAAAAAACCGGATGACTCCGCATTGCAAAACGGCATTGCCTGGGCATTTTACAAGCACAACGATTTGCCCTTGCTGCCTCAAGCAGAAAGGTGGGCGGCAAAGGCGGTCTTGATTTCTCCAAACAATACGAATGCATACCATACATTAGCCTGTATATTGAGCGCCCTTGGCAAAGGAAGCGAAGCTTTGGAGGCGGCTAGGAGATATATTCAGGATACGTCTTTAGTTGAAGAAACAATCGAAGACGCAATCGAGCTTTTTGTGGAACTTGCTGCATCAGGGTATGCGAAGGAATCACTCGGAATGCTTGTTAATTCTGAGGTGGAAAAGCATCTTGAACCTCTGATCGTTGGATTAAGGCTGTATATTGGAGAAGATGTAAAGACCGCCCCTGAAATCAGGGAAGTGGCTAAAGACGTTGTCAAACGGATTAAAGAACGGATTAGATTGCGAGAATTAATGAACAAATAGTAAGAGAGCCGAAGCAGGAATGCTCCAGGGGGCATTCCTGCTTCTGGGTAGAGAACGGGGTCGGTCCACGCTAAGCAGTTGAAAATATAAATTTTCATTACTGTAAACAGGCCATTTAAGGGGCTTAAATGATGTTTTTAAGGTCAAAAACGCAATTATAGATCCGAAGATTAAAACTATAATGTTGTTAATGAGAGCCTCTTTCCCACTGATCGCGGTCGTTACATTGATAATAGAAAAATCCTTTTATAGAAAACGATACGTTCCATAACGCTTACCATGACAGCAAAGACGCATTTAATCGAAGGAACTATATCCTTTGTCAAGAATACTTTAAAAAACGCTGAAGGCGGTCATGATTGGTGGCACATTTATCGGGTATGGAATGGGGCAAAATTAATTGCGAAAACGGAACCAGGTGATCGTGAAATAATTGAACTTGGAGCCCTCTTGCATGATATTGCTGATTCAAAATTTTATAATGGAGATGAAGAAATTGGACCGTATAAAGCGAGACAATTCTTAACTACCAAAGATGTACCTGAGTCTACAATAATTCATATTGAAAATATCATTTCCAGCATCTCATTTAAAGGAGGGAAGAACATACAACAATTTAAGTCCCTCGAATTAGACGTAATACAAGATGCTGACAGACTAGATGCAATAGGTGCAATTGGCATAGCCAGGACATTCAATTACGGGGGATATAAA
>JAUSAB010000021.1 GCA_030653035.1 Desulfocapsaceae bacterium
TACCAAACCGCCCGCAACCCCTTATTTTTTCTGAGCTGATCAATCCGGCGCTCCAGATCCACCCGCCACTCGGCGTGGATTCTGGCCGCCGAGGGGGCAATAAGTTCGGGCAGGCCATAGACAATACGATCTGAGGCCCGACTGGCCTCGATCACTGCCTCAATCGAGCGGGCGCCGAATTTATAGTTCCCAAGCAGCAGACGGAGCAGCAGGCCCGAGGTCTTACGCGCCGCCTTCTTCCAGTGGGTATCCATCTGATGGGCAATGATAAAGGCCCGCTTAAGCAGCACCCGCCGCAGCTCTTCCAGCTCAACTGCGGTGGCTGAATCCCGCAGCAGGCTGTCCGCAATCTCAATCCCGTCAATATCCAGCACTACCCGCAACCGACTCATAAAATCGGGGATCTTCAGGGTTTTCATCTTTTCCAGCATCTCCGGCTGTCCCGCATCGAGCAGCTTTTCCATCCCTTCCCAACTGGCCTTCACCCCGCCGGCAAAAACAAAGATGGCCCGGCCGATATAATGAGGAATCCCATTGACATAGGTGACGCCATCCTGCATCGAGGGCAGGAAATAGCGAAGATAGCCAAACTCATTGCCTTCATAGCGGCAATCAAACTCATCCCAGAAGACAATGGGCACCTTGCCACGGGCCACGGCCGCCCGCACCGGTTCAATGGCCGAGTTAATCTCATTGGGGGAAGAAAACTGGGTCAAATTGAACTCAAAGAGATCAAAGGGATCGCCCTGAAATTTTTTGGCAATAACCGCAGCCACCTGCCGGACGGCAAAGGACTTCCCTGATCCCGGAGGCCCAAAGACCCCGATGCAGAGCGGCCGCTGCACATTTTCCTTGGACACATAAGAGTCCATGACATTCTGCAAGGTGATCACCGGATCGATCTCCGCCGGATCAGTGGTGCGCAGATGGCCAACATTAAAGATCGGCAGATTATGAAAGCCGGTCTTGCGGTTCACTTCTTCTTTAAGGTCATGGAGCACCGAAACAATCTCATCCAGATAGCCATGGACTCCGGAAAGGGGCGCGTGTTGAACCATGGGCGAGGTCTTGCCCAGATAGAAGAATTTACGAAGGGCCGCCTTTTTCTGGGCCGACCAGATCTGACTGGAAACCAGATCAAGGACGGTCTCAAAATCTGGGGAAAGATCAGGAAGCTCAAAAAAAGCGGGATCAGGCCCATTGTCTACATAGGAGCAGGCATAGCCACCGGGATAACTCTTAACAAAATCAAGATTGGGGAATTCCAGGGTATCTTTGAAGTAATACCCATGCTGGTACAGACTGTCCCAGTTATGTATCACCCGCTGCGAAAAATCATAAAAATAATTGCGGCTGAAGATAAAGCCGCCAAAGCGCAGGGCGTCCATGGCCAGCATGGCAAGAATCAAGGTATCATAACAAGGCACGGAGCCCCGTTGCCGCGGTGAACTCTTCTCCGGCAGACAACCTTTGCGATGCCGGAAAAATATGGCATCCGGTCCGATATAGAGAATCCCGTGCGGAAACATCTCAACAATAATGTGACAGCGAAACTTCTTGGCCACAGCGTCCCAGAGTCCGACCTCCTCGGTGCGCAAGGCCCGCAGACACATGGCAACAATGGTCTCCCAGTTAACCGAGCAGTCCATCTCCATGCGAGTCGTTTCCAGATCCGCCAGCCGGCAGAACAAGGCGATCCTTGGCCCGCACATCTCGGCCCACCGCCGCCAGTGGGCCACGCTAATCCCCATGGCAATGACCCAGGCATCCGGGTTACGGGCGAAATCCTCAGCGGTCAGATGCGGAGGGCAGCCGGAATCATCGATCACAATCAGTCCGTTATTGTTGCTGAAGATCTCCCGATTACTCTCATCAACCCGGAAAGGCTCGGCACTTTTGACCCGGGCACCTGCCGGCAAATACTGATTGACCATGAACCAGCCATGGTCCTCGCGCTCCATCTCGGCGCCGCTGTATTTGCGGAAGATCTGAAAGATATCCTTCTGCTCTCCATAGGAGAGCGAATGGATGCGCGGATTGAGATCAGACTCAGCAACATAGGCGGCCAACCAGGTCAGGCACTGCTCCAGACGGCCATACTCAATGGAGACGTCGCCTGCCATCAGCTCAATATGATCACCGGGATTATAGCCATAGGCCGGCAGGCTCCCCTCTTCCAGCAGGCTGACCTGCTTGATCGGAAGATTGCGGATCTTGACATTGGAACCCAACAAGGTGATTTTTTGTGATTGTCCGTCCATAACAGCCTCAGTGTGTCATTTCATCCATCGATATCTCATTTGATCTCCAACCCCTGTTACAGCAGGCCCGCCTTATCCAAGGCCACAACCGCCCCTTTGTAGGAAACATAAATCAGGGCAATCCAGGAAAAAATAAGTATATATGTCATCAAACTCCCTCCTTAAAATTATTTTCTTCAAAAAAATCGGTGTCACAATCGACCCAAGAGATAGCATTGCTCTTTGGGAGCCGACTCCTGATGATATCGGCCACGGCCGCTTCCAAGACTCAGCCGGTAAAGATTGTCTGTGTCTTGGAAGCGGCATAAGGTGCCGGTCGCTCTTCACCCATCCATGGAGCGAGCGACACTAGGCCATCCCTGGCCTGCGTAAATGAAAAGAGCAAGAAAAGCATTGCTCTTTTCATAACGGCACCTAATAAGCCTCATCATTCATCACTTCATGGGCCGCCAACTTCTGTGAATCCATCTGCCGCCACACATAAGCCACGTAGGCTAGGACAAAAGGGATCCCCAGGGCCACATAGGTCATGGCAGTGAGCGTATACACACTTGATGAGGCATTGAAAATCGTCAGGCTGGACTGAAGATCGGCCTTGGATGGGTAAAAAGGCGTATGATTAAATCCAGCCGTGAAAAAGACCGCAAGCCCTACCAGCACAGTACCCAGTCCGGCCAGCCAGATTCCCTTGCTGCTTCCCTTAAAGGCGGTGCCCAGCACGGCCAGTATCACCAGTACCAGACCCACCAGCAAAAGGCCAAGGACCAGGGGCATAGCCAGCAGATTCAGAAGATACTTATTGGCAACCATGGTAACAACCCCGGTCGCATCAACGCTGAACCCTTGCATCAGCAGCAGTGAAACCAGCACATAGAGAAGGAAGGGCAGGGCACAGAGGAAATTAATCCATACCGCCCTCCGCAGTCGTGCCTCAAAGGCATCCATGGCTGAAAAATTAATATTATTGAGCAGATACATGGCCCCCAGCACCCGGGCATTAAAGACCAGGAAAAGACCGAGGGAAAGGTTGAAGAGCGAGAATGCCGCCTCAAGCCCTCGCAGGGGATGCGTCCAGGTGACCTGATTATAGGCATTCAGGGTAAAGTTGGAACCGGTAAAAAAGGTCCCGACCGCCGCACCAATCAAGAGGACACCCACGATGCCGTTAATCAGCAGAAACAGCTCATAGACCTTGGCGCCCAGAAAATTATTGGGCTTCTTCCGGTACTCATAGCTGACGGCCTGGACGATAAAGGTGAAGAGAATCAACATCCACACCCAGTAAGCGCCGCCGAAACTGGTGGCATAGAACTTAGGGAACGCCGCAAACAGGGCGCCGCCAAAGAGAACCAGGGTGGTAAAGGTTATTTCCCATTTGCGTCCCAGTGAATTCATCACCAAGGCGCTCTCCACATCGTTCTTTGCCACCTGCCAGAGCAGGGTATTGCCACCCTGGACAAAGGTCAGGAACAGAAACAATGAACCAACAACACTGCACAAGATCCACCAGATCTGCTGCAAGGTTCCGTAATCAAGATTTGCTATCATTTATAAACCCTCCGGTCCAATGGAAATCTGCTTCAACATAATTTTTATCTCGGCGATAAGCAGAAGGGTGAAAAGCCCCAGAAACATGAAAAATGTCGCCTGCACATGCCCCACCGCCAGATTGGTGGTAGCCACTTTTACCGGCAGCAAACCCTGGATGGCCCACGGCTGACGGCCGACTTCGGCCACGATCCAGCCCATCTGCTGGGCGACAAGACCAAGAAAATAGGAAGAGATACCAACAGGCAGCAGCCATCGTACCTCGGCAATCCTTCCTTTGAACGTATAAAACAGATAGGCAAGAAACAAGACAGGAAAAAACGACCCAAGAATCACCATGATATGGAAGGAATAGAAGACCGTGCTCACCGGTGGAACCGCCTCTTCCGGAGTGCTCAGGTAACCATATCCCAAGAATTCTCTATTAGCCGTAAATCTGGCCAGGGCATCCTTGGCTGCATTTTCATTCTTGTCCTTGCGGGCCTGCTTGAAGGTGGCAAGATCAGCCACTGCCTGCTGTCCCAGCTTCATCTTTTCGGCAACCCCCATAACCTTCTGTTCCTTATTGCCATAGACCAGATCGTCAATACCTGGGACAAATGAGCCCGGTGCGCGATTGGCCAGCAAGGAAAGAAGACCGGGAAGCTTTACCTCAAAAAGGAAGGGGCTCTGCGAGTCCCCAGGTTTCTTGGCGCTATTGATAATCCCGGCGGCAACAAGGCCGGCATTTTGTTCCCCTTTATACAGACCTTCAAAGGCTGCCAGCTTCATCGGCTGCTTCTGGGCATTCTCAAAAGCGGCCTCATCACCGGTGAACCCGACATATGCTGAGGCCAGCAGACCAAACACCGAGGCCACCACGATGGATTTTTTGGCCATCTCCATATGCCTGCCTTTCAACAGATACCAGGAAGAGATGGTAATAACAAAAAGGGAGGCCAAGAGAAAACCGGAACTGGTCGCATGGGTAAATTTGGACATGGCCACCGGTGAAAAGAGGACGGCCCAGAAGTTCTCCATCTCGAAACGGGCGGTCTCCGGGTTAAAAGCCATGCCTACGGGGTTCTGCATCCAGGCATTGGCCACCAGAATCCATAAAGCCGAAAGGTTAGAACCAATAGCCACCATCCAGGTGGAAAAGAGATGAAACCCCTTGGAGACCCGGTTCCAGCCAAAAAACATCACCGCAAAAAATGTTGCCTCCAGAAAGAAGGCAAAGATCCCTTCAATGGCCAGCGGCGCCCCGAAGATATCGCCAACCATCCAGGAATAATTTGACCAGTTGGTACCGAATTGAAACTCAAGGATAATACCCGTGGCCACCCCAATGGCAAAGTTGATTCCAAACAGGGTCATCCAGAACCGGGTGAGCGCCTTCCATTTCTCATCACCGGTGCGCACATAAATGGACTCAAACATAGCGCACAAAAAAGACAACCCCAAGGTCAGGGGCACAAATATCCAGTGATACATGGCCGTCAGGGCAAATTGCGCCCTGGACCAGTTCACCAAACTCAGATCTACATCAACCATTGATCATCCCTCCTTTCTATTAATGGTTTTGAACCGACGGCCTGGCAAGCTGCTCCAGGACATGGTCGGCTCGTTGTTCATCGGTTTGAAAATGCGTATTCAGATAATTGGGAAAAAAGAATAACTTCAAGACGGCAAACATAATCAGGAGTTTAATTAAGATAATCTTCCACAAGGTCCTGCCCACCGTCATGGCCTTAAAGCCATTCTGATACAAGGCAAACACCTTTGTTATTGGCTGTGACATATCCATTCCCCTTTTCAACTGTTTGCGCGGACGGCAGCAATGCAGAGATAACCAGGTTCAGCTTTTTCTATTATGCACAGAAAAAACAGGAAGACAAGACTCATCCCTGCACAGCTCGGCAAAGGTGACACCGGCAAGATGCTTTCGCAATTGGGCGCTGGCGTCCTCCCAGACCTGGTGCACCCGGCAATGAGCACTGGCAGCACAGGTTCCAGGCCGGCCGACACAATCATTCAATTGCAATTTTCCAATCATCACTTCAACAACTTCCAGCAAGGTCAACTGGGCAGGATCGCGCATCAAGACATAACCACCTTTTGGCCCCTGCCGGATCTCGATCAGATGAGCCCTGGCAAGATCCTGTACAATCTTGGCCAGAAAAGGGCCAGGGATGTCCGCCTGCGCGGCAATCTCCTGCTTGACCACCAAAACTCCCTGCCCCTTGAAGGCCAAATACACCATACACCTGATGGCATATTCACCAGCTCGTGTTAATCGCATAACAACCTCCAAAACAAGACAAATAAGACATTATTGATCTTGTAAATGATAAATTTATTCCAGTCAACAAGAATTCTTCTCGTTTGTCTTTTTTTGCATTTTTAATGTATATCCCCTATAACAAGAGGAGCAGCAGAAACAATTCCCGCCCTGCAATAAACCATGGAGGCATCATGATTCCCGCACAACTTGTTCCCACACCAGACCTGTTGCAAGTTCCCTGGGGCTGGTTTCAGCTCCTGCTTTCAACAACCTTTCTCCTGCATCTGCTGGTGATGAATATCATGCTCGGCTGGGCCATTATCGCCTTTTGCAATCACGCCTTCAAGCAAACAATACCAGCCGAAAACCAACTGATCTCCCAGAAACTTCCCTTTACTATAGCCTTTACCGTCAACTTCGGCGTTGCCCCCCTGCTCTTTCTCCAGATTCTTTATGGCCACTTCATCTACACCAGTTCGGTGCTCATGGCCGTGTTCTGGCTCTCCGTCATAGCGTTTCTCATTCTTGCCTACTCTGCTGCCTATATCTACAACCTGCAATTTACCAGACTGTCCGGCCTGCACACCTTAGTCAGCGGCATTATTGCCCTGTTGCTGCTGATAATCACCTTTCTCTTCACCAATAACATGAGCCTGATGGTCAGCCCTGAAAGTTGGGTTCGCTATTTTGATCATCCCCAGGGGATGCTCCTGAGCTTTACAGATTCCACCCTGCTGCCCCGTTTTCTTCATTCAGTCTTTGCCTCCGTGGCAGTAGGCGGCCTCTCTCTTGGCCTCTACCTTGACTGGCAAAGGCGTCACGGCAACCAGGCGGCGTCAGCCCGTATTCCCTCGGCCATGAACTGGTTTGTTTATGCCACCATTGGTAATTTTGGCGTCGGCACCTGGTACTTCGGCGGCCTGCCCGCAGCTATCCGCACCGTAACCGGGGTTGCCGGAGCATTTTTACTGGGCTTTCTCCTGGCCGGAATTACTGCCGCTATCCTGTCCCTGATCTATGGCCGGCAACACCGCGTTCGCCATGCATCCTGGGCTACCCTTGCGGCCATTACCTGCATGACCGGAGTCCGTGAACTGGTCCGCAGGCAGACCTTGGCCCCCTGGTTTTCCACCTCCGATCTGGAGGTAGCTCCCCAATATTCACCCATGATCCTTTTCCTGCTGATTTTTGCCGCCGGCCTGTATCTGGTCTGGTGGATGATCAAGCTTGTCCTCCCGGCTGACAAGGAGGTGCGGTCATGAACTATCCTGTCTGGCAACTGGATGCCTTTGGCGGCGGCCTGCTTATTGCCATTATTGCCATCATTCATGTCTATATCTCCCATTTTGCAGTGGGTGGCGGACTTTTTCTGGTCCTGACCGAGATGAAAGGACTGCGTGAAGGCTCATCCGAGATCCTGGCCTACACCCGCCGACACACCAAATTTTTCCTGCTGCTGACCATGGTCCTCGGCGGCATGACCGGTGTCGGGATCTGGTTCACTATCGCCCTCCTCAGTCCGGCCGCAACCTCCTCCCTGATCCATATTTTTGTCTTTGCTTTTGCCATAGAGTGGGTCTTTTTTCTGGCCGAGATTGTCTCCCTGCTCTTCTACTACTACACCTTTGACCGCCTGAGTCCCCGAAAGCACCTGATCCTGGGCTGGATTTACTTTGGCTGTGCCTGGGCCTCACTTTTTACCATCAACGGCATTATTGACTTCATGCTCACTCCCGGGAGCTGGCTGACCGACAATAACTTCTGGTCGGGATTTTTCAATCCCACCTTCTGGCCGGCCCTCTTCTTCCGCACCTTCATGGCCCTGATGATTGCCGGACTTTTTGGCTTCATGACCAGTGTCAATATCAAAGAAACAACGCTCCGCCACAAGATGGTCCGCTACTGCGGGCTCTGGCTGCTGCCGCCCCTGGTGCTGCTCCTTGGCTCCGCCCTGTGGTACAAAACAGCGCTGCCCCCTGCACTCCAGGAGATGATCTTCAACAGAGCGCCGGAGATGAAACCCTTCCTGGCCCTTTTCATTTGGCTCTCACCTCTGATCACAGCCTGCGGCCTGGCCATGGCTGTTCTGCGGCCGCAGGGCGTGCGCAGACCTCTGGCCTGGCTGCTTCTGCTTCTTGGCTTCCTCTACCTGGGCAGCTTCGAATTCATCCGCGAAGGAGGACGTAGACCATATCTTATCCACGACTACATGTACTCCACCTCCATCAAAAAAACAGACCTGCCTCAGGTTCAGAAAACAGGCCTGCTCGCCTCCGCCCGTTGGGTAAAAAACCGAAAAATAACTCCAGAAAACCGTATGGACGCCGGTAAGGAACTGTTCACCCTGCTGTGCCTGCCCTGTCACTCAGCAGGGGGTCCTTTAAATGATATCCTGCCCCTGGCCAGACGTTTTTCTCCGGCCGGGATGCGTTCCTTTCTGGCAACCATGGGCCCGGCCAATCCCTACATGCCGCCCTTTGCCGGCACCGAGGAAGAACAGGCCGTCCTTGCCGATTACCTCACAACTGGTCTTGTTCAAGGCATTAGTGACAATAAGACACACATCAGAAAAGAGACAATTGCACCAATTCCCTTTAACGAGGAAACAGCCGAATACCTGCTCCTTGCCAGCGCCGACAAAGGCATGATCCTCTCTTCCGAACCGGAACAATCGGGAATTGATTTTTCCTTTGCCCCCCCAACCCTGCGGGCCCAGGTCATCCTGCGGGGCACAGCCCCCAGCGTCCTGACAGAAGATATCCAGGTAACTTACCGGATTGACACCGACAATGGGCCTCTTATTGGAAACATGATTCCATCCGGCACTGCATTTGAGGCAAATCTGGCAGCAATCCCGACGGTCAGCAAGGACTTCCGCCCCTATCTCCTGGCCAAGATCGAGGCGGTTAAAGATGGCAATATTATTACCTCTACCCGCCTCAAGATCGGGATCTCAACCGAGATCGGCTGCCGGAACTGTCACGGTGGGCCTTGGCGGCAACAGGGCCGCACCGGCCTGTCACGGGAGACGGCTGCGGCAATCCTGGCCATCCACGACAAACGCAGCAAGACGCAACTCAGTCAAGAATTTGCCCGGGGCCAGATCGTAGTCTGTCAAAGCTGTCACGCCGACAGCAGCCGTGGGGCCGCGGGCCAATCTGGTCTGCTGAATCTCTCGGCGGCCATGCATGGTTTTCATGCCGTCTATCTCTATAAAGACAACAACAGTTGCGCCTTCTGTCATGCCAACAGCGCCGAAGGAGCAACGGGGAAGCTGGAGGATCTGCATGGGACCCTTGGCCTTGAATGCACAAGCTGCCATGGCACTCTCGCTGATCATGCCATAAGCCTGCTCAAAGAGGAACAACAGGCACAAAAATCAGGAAGCAGCAAGCTCCTGATCTTGCTTGCTGACAAGGGAGAAGTGGCATCAGCCGCCATCAAGGGCCGGAAGCCGTGGGACATGGAGCCCGATTGCCTGACCTGCCATAAAGGTTTTCAGCCGCCTGACACCAGCACCGCTTTTAATTCCTGGAACGCCGACAAAAAGGACTTGTTTGTCCACCGACACAGCGAGGACGGAGTGTTGCTCTGCTCCTCATGCCATGGCACGCAACATTCCCTTTACCCGACTGACAACCCGTACAGTAAAGAGGCGGGCAATCTCCAGC
Organism: Desulfocapsaceae bacterium; assembly: GCA_030653035.1. GTDB lineage: Bacteria > Desulfobacterota > Desulfobulbia > Desulfobulbales > Desulfocapsaceae > UBA2270. The sequence continues at coordinate 9,744 of JAUSAB010000021.1, forward strand.
CACTCCAATATCAGAATAACCCCTATCCCCTTGGAACAAACCGGGGCTGCGCCGTCTGCCATACTGTGGCCATGGAAGATGAACTGCACCATCCAGGCTCCCTTGGAACCTTTCGCGCCAGGATGGAATAGGAAATGACAGGAAACAAGGATTGGCTATTGATCACATCGTTCTCAAGGGCTAATTATCGTAATATAAAAAAATCAATTTGAGAAAATACAATAAGCAGACAGAAAACAGGTGGTTTTTCTATATTGCCATTTAGCTCGTCTGGTTATGGATCAAGCCACTACAGAACCCAGAAAAATATTTAAGAACTTTCCGATTAGGTGCGCTAAAAAGAGGAGATTTGGAGCTTTATCAATAATTCAACAAGGAGGGTATAAAAGGCATGAAGAAACTCATAGGGATTGCAGTTGGAATATTGGCCTTGGGCATGGTTGCGACCGCCCAGGGAGAGGATTGTCCCAATACACCCTGGAGGAACAATGGCGGGAAGTCATGTCGGGACATAGGGCTGGATTCTCAGCGCGGGACCTGTCTCCCAGGTGACGAGTATGAGACGCTGTGCGACGATATGCAGACGGGGATCAAAACCTGCCGCGGCCCAAGGCGCTGCCAACAAGAGGAACGTTACCGGGAACGCCGCCACGATCGCGATGACCGTTATCGCGATGACGATCAAAATCGGAGGTGGTAGTCCTTTTCCAGGTGAGTTCACTTCAAGATTGTGCAGTGCACTGGCCAATGCCAGTTCACTGCACAAAGGAGCCGGTTCCGGGAAAAGAACCCGTCTTATTCCATTTCTAAATCAAAGATGTTATAATATGTCCACCAAATAAGGAGGTGGACATATGGCAAGACCAGCAAGTGGCAAAGAGATACTGAATAGTGCAAAAGAGCATTTGGCAAAAGCCCGGACTATTGGAGAACTC